>JACMMZ010000180.1 GCA_014378775.1 Pseudobdellovibrionaceae bacterium | reverse complement strand
TACAACTAAAGACCCTTCGTTTAAAAACTCTGATTCCGCATTCTTTTCAACCAAGCGAACTTTAATATTTTGTAGCGACGAATTACTGGTTAAGTCAAAATTGACTTTAAAGCTTGAGGCCTGAGCTTGATCAGTTTGAATTTGATCGCATTCGAAACTATTTGTCGGTTGCACTGTATATTTGTAAGCCGTCGTTAGCTGTCTTTGTTTAAAATAGTCGTTTATTTTTTGTAAAGCTGCGGCCTGGGTCATCGTTCCTGCTTTTAAGCCTGAGCAAACTTGAATCTCGATCACATCTTTTTGTTTGGCTTCGGCAATCGGCTGAGGCCATAAGTTTTGAATACTATTAGATCCCCCGGCGCATAAAGGAAGGTAATGATCAAATTCGTATTTGGACCATTGAGCTCGCGGAATATTCCCATAAGCTTTTGCCACCGCAACTTTTTTTGAATCATTAATATTACGATGACAGCGAGCTACTTTGGCGGGGTAATCAAAGCCCATAAAATCTGGATCACTGGAGGTGCAAAGAGCGCCTGTTGTCATTTTTGGATCTGGTAAGTTGACCGAATGGGCCATTAACGAGTGAGACAAGATCAAAGCTAAGATGACAAGGATTTTAGATTTCACAAAAGGCTCCTTTGTTGTTAAAGAATCATATTTTACGTAGGCAAAATAACATAATGACAAATTTGTCATTGAATAGAGTTCAGGCTAGATCGATTTTTAATGCATTTGTCCACTCAATCAGGTCGAGTTTACTTTACAAAATATTAAGTTTTTACAGAGTATCAAAAAAATACAATGATTAAAGTATTGATACTGTTGAGTTTTATTGAAATATTATAAATTAATAATTTACAAATGTAAATATTTTAAAGATGTGGTATTCTGTATTTGTACTGATTAGGAAGTTGAATTCACGGAAGAATTTAAAAAAATACGAAGTACCAACACAAACAAGGAGTTTTAAATGAAAATTAAAAATGAATTAAGAAATATGACCTTAGCAACTACGATCGGACTTTTGATCACAGGTTGTGCGCCCGGTAACAGTTCGACAGGAACCGTGTCATCGGGTTTTAAAATGACGGCTGGTTCAGCTCCGGCAACTGTGGCTCTAAATCAAAAACCAAGTCTGTTTAATCTTTTGATTAATCAAGCTATGGCACTTGTGCCGACGTCGATTCAAGATTCTGCAGGATCACCAGTCGTACTTTCCAGTGCTTGGACTGTGATCAAAGAAATTGAGTTTAAATCAGGAGAAGTTGCTGGTGCAGAAGATAGCGAAATTGAAATTGAATTTAAAGGTCCGTACGTAGTCGACTTATTATCGAATATGCCACTTGTTTTGGATACGCAATTAATTCCTCAAAAAAGTATTCAAAGAATCAAAATGAAATTGCATCAAACAGCGGTATTGCCAGCTGGAGCGCCGGCAGGTCTGTTAAACAATAGTATTTTTGTTGCGGGAACAATCGCGGGAAGAAATTTTACATTCCAATTAAACGATTCAACAACGATCCAGATCGCTGGGCCAAGTAGCTTTCAACCAAGCGAAAATTCACAGTTAATGGTTCAGATCCAATTGGCGAATATCTTTAAACAGATCAATATGTCGACGGTTGTAAACAATGAAGTTATCAGTGCATCCAACAGACATTCGGGCGCAAGTTTGTGTCCCTCAATAGATGCAAGCGCTTCTGATATTTACACCTGTATGCGTAAAGGATTGGAAAAGCATGCCAAATTTGGAAAAGATAACGACGGTGACAACGTTTTAACTCCGAACGATAGCTCGGTGAATTAATTGTGAGGGCTGAGGGATTTGTCCTTCAGCCTTTTTTATGAGTAAGAAAGAAATTAACGGATATGAGTCAAAAATGAAAACTGAAAGCAGACCCAGCATATACCAGTTTCATGATCCCATTCTTTTTTTGAATGAATGGTTTATTTATCTTAAAAAATTAAAAACTCAGTTTACGATCAATGACCTCGCTAAAAAATCTGAAATTTCACCCGCTAATTTATCACTGATATTAAGCCGAAAGCGCCCTTTGACAGAAAAAAGTTTTCAGAAAATGATAAATCTTATTCATCTGGATTCAACTGAAAAAAAATATTTGAATCACTTACGAATTATAGATCAGAGTGAAAATTCTGAATTAAGAATGGAAGCTTTAAATCAAATTGTTAAAATTTGTAAAAACAAGAGCCTTAATTCAAATGACTACAAAGTTTTTGAGTACCTCACCAAGTGGTATTACGTAGCCATTTTCGAAATGTTTAATTTAGATCAGATGCAGTTAGATCCTAATTGGATACAAAAAAAATTAATTAAAAAAATTAGTCTATTAGAAATCGAGCAATGTATAGAGTTTTTAAAAGTGCACGGCTACGTGACTCAAAATAAAAACGGAAAATGGCAACAAGTAGAAGCGCACATGGATTGCCGGGATGGGATTTTCAAGCTAAGCCTAGGAGAGTTTCATCGTCAGATGCTTAACCTGGCAAGTTATAGTATCGACGCGGTAAAACGAGAAGATAGATTTATAATGGGACAGACCATGGCTTTATCTAAAGAAGATTTTATGAAAGTAAAAGAAATCGTAGAAAGTGCGATTTTGCAAATTAATGAAGTAAATAAAAATACAAAAAAAAGAACCGAAATTTACCAGATAGAAATTGCAACGTTTCCACTGGCGTTTGAAAATTTGGAAAAGGATCAAGATGAATAATTTTAAATCAATGTCTAAGCTCGTTATCTTATTGTTGACATGTTTCGGTTGCCAAAAAGGTAATGAAAACACAACCACTGGTAATCCGGTTGTATCTTTAGCGGCAACATCGTCGGCTTCAAATGCGACTGTAGCTCAATTTAAACCAAGTTTGTTGGATCTCATTTTACCGAAAGCAGTTGCTTACCCTGCGCCAGCAGCGTTACTGGATTCGGCTGGAAATACTGTTTCTATTCAAAGTGTTTGGGTTAATTTTGGCCAAATCGAATTCAAGTTCGACGAACTTCACACAGGTACTGAAGTTAACGGCGACAGTGTTGAATTTTCCGGGTCCCATTCAATTGATTTACTTTCCCCGGCGCCAACGACGTTTGTGTCTGGTCCGATTAAAGTAACACAAATACGAAGGATCAAAATGAAACTCATCCGGACGTCAATTTTACCAGCCGGTGCGCCCTCGGGATTACTAAATAAAAGCATATACGTTCAAGGAACAGTGAACGGAAATAACTTTACTTATTCAACGCAAGACGAAACTGAAATTGAGATAGCTGGTCCGCAGATCGTCAGTGCGACTGAAAACAGTACGCTTCTTATAGAGCTTAAAATTGCTAATTTGATTAAAAAGACCAACTTATCTGCGATCACAGGCACTACGAACATTAATGATAACAATCGGATTTCCTACGCTAATCCCTGTCACTTAATTAATGCCAGCGCTAGTGATTTGTTTACTTGTTTTCGATCTGGAATTCAGACCGAATCGAACTTAGGACGTGATGATGATAGAAATTTTCAATTAGATGTCGGCGAAAATTCCGTAAAATAAGCAAAGAAACTACTAAAAAATTTAAAAATCAATTTATTTATTATCTGGCGCTAGACTAAATAAATAATTAACGAGGGCTTTATCAATTAAAACCCAGCTCAGATCGAACGGACTGACCAGTGTCTAGTTCTTCAAGCTAGCACTTTATATAATCTCATAAAGCGACGAAGTAGAGTTATCGCATAGGTGCGAGGAGTACTCATGTCATTTGAATATAAAAAGAATAAAGGTCATGATAATGAAAGTTTTTGGACATCCTATTCGGATTTGTTCCTTGGGCTGTCATCTATTTTTCTTATGTTGTATGTGGTGGCGAGTTTGCGCACCGGCACAGACAGTATTAAATTTAAAAGTGATAATCAGAAGCTTCAAGTTGAAGTGCAGGATCTTAAGAATCAACTGCAATCCTACGAAGCTGTGAAAGATAACTACATTAAAAAGCAAGCCACTAAAAATGAGCTTGGAGAATATAACGAGCTGATGGACAAATTAGTCCTTCTGCAAGAAGACGCTAAAAATGAAAAAAACAATTTGAGAAAATCGGCCTTAGAGAATGAGCAAAAAGAACACGCTCTGAATAAATATCAGCAAATGGTTCGTAATGTTATCAATGCGAATAACTTAGCGAAAGTTAAAATTATTAATCGTAACGAAATTATTACTGATCAAGATCAAACGATCGATGTTAAAAATGAGAAAATTACATCTTTAAGTACCGACATTTCAAAAATGACTAACTTGGTTCAAGTTAAAGAAAATGAAATTCAAAACGTAAATATGCGATTAAGTCACCGCATGGCTGATTTAAAGAAATCATTAAATCAATCTAAGTTAACGCACAAAGCGTATCAAACTAGGCTCAAAAAATTACAAGACGATGCGGACAAAAGTCTGGCATCGATTAGATCTGAAAAAGAGCAAGTCGCACAGAACTTATCCACCATGCAGCGTCAGCTAGCGAGTACACAAACGCAGTTGGATAGCACTGAAGGCGAATTGGGTAAAACCAAGGGTGCTTTAGAGGCTCGTGGGCATGAAGTGGCAGGACTGAAGGGTCAGTTAGGTTCTTTGGAGTCCGAGACTCAAGCTAAAATTAAAGGACTTCAGGGTGGATACGCTCGCGAACAATCGTTAGCGCGTGGACAGTTTGAGGCCGCCTTAGCTAATCAGAAAAATTTGAGCGGAGCAGAAATCGCACGAAAAGAGGCTGAATTTAAAGCGGCCGGTGATGCTAAAGATCGTAAATTAGCGGGTGAGATTTCTGGCTTGACCGGAAAATTAAGGGATACGCAAGGGCGTTTAGCCGCAGCCGAAGCTGAACTTACAGCTCGTAAAGGGATTGCCGATGAAATCAAAAAAGGATTCAAAGGCGTAGGAGTGAAAGCTGATATCGACATGGAAAGTGGCGACGTCGTTTTAGATTTCGGGAACGCCTACTTTGATAATAATTCAGCGGATCTTAAAGAAGACATGAGAAAAGTTTTACAAAAAGCGATGCCAATTTATTCCAAGTCACTTTTTGGAAACGCCAAAGTCTCTAATAAAATTTCAGCAGTTGAAGTGATTGGCTTCGCGTCTCCGACGTATCAAGGACGTGTGGTAGATCCTTATTCAAACAAGCCTCAAGATTTGGCGGCCATCAAATACAACATGGATTTAAGTTACAAGCGTGCAAAATCAATCTTTAATTACCTGTTAGATGGTAAAGATATGAATTTTACCTATCATCAAAATTTGGTTCCGGCTTTAAAAGTATCGGGACGAAGTTTCTTAGATTTGATGAAATCAGATCGCACCATCGCTTCGGCCGAAGATTACTGTAAGAAAAATGATTGTAAAAAATCACAACGAGTCATCATTAGATTTAATATGGATAATAAAAAATAGGGGCAACTATGAACGATACACTTATGCAAAACATTATCAGAAACTTTATTAATTACCTGCCGTATGCTATGGGAATCGTGTTCCTAGTCTGCGCAAGCTTACGTTGGGTAATTTACTATACCGTACGTCGTCATGAGTGGTTTGCTCGTGAATTCGAAGGAAAAGTGCATCGTTTTCTGGATAGTGAAGAGAATAAAAAATTGCATGATGCTTCATTCTATGTTTTGTGTAAAAAAATGTTCGAAAAAACATATTACGATGCTTTTGCGTCACGTAATAAAAAAACAACGAGCAGCTTCGATGGCGTGATGTCCGTGAATGATAGAATTTTCTTAGTTAAACCAGGCTGCGCTTGGTTAGTTAAAGATATTTTAAAGCAATTACGTTATTTAAAATGGTCTAAAGAAACGCCGAAGTTGCAAAATATAACGCGTGCAACTTTACACCATAATCCATGCTTTAATAAAGTTTTTGGAATTTTACCAATGACGGCCGTTAATGATATTATCTCTATTATGCCGGGACTATTCGTAGTTGCGGGTATCCTAGGAACATTCTTAGGCATCAAAGGTGGATTAGTTCAATTAGGTGGAATGGATATGGCCGACATTGAAAATACAAAAACGTTAATGGATAGTTTCTTACACGAAATCGGTTTCGCTATGGCTTCATCGATCGTAGGTATTGCTTTTTCGTTATGCCTACATTTATGGAATGTAGCTATGTCACCAGAGCGCGTTTTCGTTTCTTTGGTTGATCGTTTTGAAAGCTCGATGGATTTACTTTGGTACCGCTCGGATAACAATGTTGTTCAAGAGATCGATGCCAAATTTAATGAAACCAGAGATCCTTTGGAAGCCCTAGCAGAAGACGCAGTGAATATCGAAGTTATAAAATCTAAAAAAGAATTGAGAAACGTAGCATAGTTGAAAAGAGTCAAATTTTAGTATGTCAAAAGTAGACCGCGTATTTATATTAGATCTTACTCAGTTGAGCGGGATAAAAACACATCACGTCGAGAAATCGTCATTTGTTTTGGGGCGTGGTCCGACATCTGCAATTCGAATCGATGATTTTAATATTTCACGTGAGCACGTTAAGATTTATTTTGATGAAGCGGTTAAAATTCAAGATCTGAAATCCTCGAACGGAACTTTTGTGAATGGTGCTAAAATCGAGGCCGGTATCGAATATGCTCTTGAAGAAAATGACATTGTGACATTAGGCGGCTCCGAGGTCTGTTTCAAAATTAGAACATTTCAGCCAGTAGGTGAGGGCAAACAAGTTCTAACGAAAGTTGAATCAGAACCTGAAGCAAAAGCTCAAATTAAAATTCAAATTTTAGGCTTACCTAGTCCCGCTGAGGAAATTAAACTTGATTTTAAAAATACGAAAATCGATATTCCTAAATACCGTGATGCCAGCGAGCATGCGCGAGAAATTTTAACCGAAGCTAATTATGTGAAGCAGTCCATTATTAAATCGGCGGTTGTTCAAAAAGAAAAAATTTTGAGTGAAGCTGCTTTGGAGGCAAAAAATATTGCAGATCGTTCTTATCAAGATTACCGGAAACGTCTGGATCTTGTAATTGCAGAAACAAAATCTCAGATGCAATATTTAAAAGCTGAGACAGAATCTCATCTTGACGATAAAAAGTTACATGCCTTGAAGGGAATTGAACATCTTTGGAAAGAGCATCAAGATCAAATTGAAATTGATAAAAAGAATACAATTCAAAAATTAAAAGACCAAAATGCGCAAGAGATGGACATTGAATTTGAAAGACTGAACAATGAATTGTTCATCGAAAAAAATCGAGTGCTTACAGAAGCCGAATCTGTCGTTATGAGAAATACGGTTGAATATCGCGCCAGATTTGAAAATGAAAGAACTGAACATGAAGAAAAAGTGAATCTTTTGATCAAAGAAATTAACCAACTCAAATCCGAAAACGATATTTGCGCGCAAAAAATTCAAACTTTTAAAGAAGATTTACATACCCATCAGTTAGATTACGATAAAGTTCTCAGTCAGCTTAATATTGAAAATGACCGACTTGAAGTTACGCGGAAAAAACACAATACTTTAGAAAATGAAAACTTAAAAATACAAGAAAATCTAGATAATTATAACAAGAATCGTGACGCTATTTTAGAGACTGAGCGACAAACTAAAAAAGCAGTCGAAGAACTTTCGTTACTCATAACAGAGCTTTCACAGAGAAAAGAAGAGTTGACTTTGGTCATTCAAAGTTTAGAAAACACATTGGTTGAATCAAAGTTGAAGAACAAGGCCAGCGTAGAGAATGAATATGCTACACTTCGCATTGCGGAAAGTAAAAAGTTTGAAGAACTGAAAGTGGCGGAGCTTAAAGAGCTGCAAAAAATTCGCTTAGATCATACGAATTCTTTTAAGAATTTCAGTCTAGATCTTTCGCAAGAAATCGCTGTTAAGATTGAAATTCTTCAAAAAAATGCTGCTGAATTCAATTTTGAAAAAAACTTAGAAGTCATAAACTCGGTCATACAAATTAAAAGTGCTAAAGTGACCGGTGTAGAATCAAATCATCAAGATCAAATCGATAACTGGAAAAGAAAACACAAATCAGAAAAAAGAAGCTTATTTTTGTATGGGGTAATGGCATCGATCTTAGTTTATGTATCAGGGACATTTATATATTCAAAATTTTCAACCGATTCATTAAAACAAGAAATGACTCGTTCGGCAGAACTGCGCCGAGAAAAGGAAATCGAGAATGCTTTTGTACCAATTAAAACCAACGTGTTTTACGATTCCTACGTGGAAGCGACAATTTACACCCAGGATTTCACTGACGTTTATTTGGATAATTCACTGCAAAATGAATGGGTGCAAATAGCCACTCGTTATTTTCTGCAAACCTGGAAAATTGACGAGCAGAAAACGATCCAGATCATAGCAAACTCTAAATCATTAGTGCAAAGTATCGATGAGGCATCTAAAAAGTTGACTAAAACGCGGCTAAAAGCGGATCTCGAAAAGCTCAAAGGGCTTGAAAATGAAAATATCGAAGCGCAAGTTGCGATTTTAGGAACCAAGGTTAAATATGAAGCTTTTAAAAAACTTGAAAGAGAATTCTTTTCGAAAAAACTTCAAAAACGTGGAACCGCCAGTAAGTAAGCTAGAAGTCAATCCAGACCACAAAATACGGATCGATCCGACCTTCAGTGTAAGTCGGGTTTAAATCATTTCCATTTTGTGTGGTATAAGTGAATTGTTTTCGACTGAGCTGCGGGGCAAATGAAACTTTGTTGATTGCAAACTTATAACCGATATCGATTTGATTTCCAGTTCCTTTAAAGCCCGTGGTTGTGGTAGATGATAAAAAGTATGTCCCTATGAAATACCAACCCTCATCTTTTTTTGAGGCGTAGCCGATATTCGGGCCAAAAGATGTACGATCGGAACTGTTACCGTTTGATATCGAATATTTTTCGGTTGAATACAAAAAACCTAAGGTCAAACCAGAGTTTGCAATCCAAC
>JACMMZ010000179.1 GCA_014378775.1 Pseudobdellovibrionaceae bacterium | reverse complement strand
TCTTCCGGAGTATTGGCGTGAACGGTTCCCATGCTGCCTTTGTGACCTGTGTTCATGGCGTTAATCAAATCTAAAGCTTCGCTTGATCGAACCTCACCCACAATAATTCGATCGGGTCTTAGTCGAAGTGCACTTTTTAATAAATCTTTAATGCTGACTTCACCTTTTCCAAGCTGATCAGCTTGACGCGTTTCAAAACGCACGACATGTTCGTGATTCACTTGAAGCTCCGATGAATCTTCAATGATCAATACACGCTGACCTTTTGGAATACGCGAACACATGAGACTTAAAAGAGTTGTTTTACCTGAACCGGTACCGCCGCTAACGATAATATTTTTTCCAAGATACATACATAAATCCATAAACTGCCAGGCATCTGGCGTAATGGTTCCGTATTTAATATAATCGGCCGGAGTCATTTTGTTGGCGGTGAATTTACGAATAGAAACAACGGTTCCTTGACGAGAAACTGGCGGTAAGACCACCGCAATACGGGCTCCACTGGCTGGATGTCCTTCGATCATCGGTAAACGCGCATCTAATCGGGGTTCTTCTTTATTGATACGACGACCAACAGATTGAGCAATACTATTAATGGCCGCTTGTAAATTATCTTCATCCGGAAATTGAGCCGTGGTTAATTCGAGTTTTCCGTTTTTTTCAATAAAAATTTGAGAGGGACCGTTGATCAAGATTTCCGAAACTTCGGGGTCATTCAAATAGGTAGCGATCGGGCCTAAGGCGCGTTCGATCACTTCTTTGAAATTTGATTGTCCATCCGACATAACGGCTCTTTTCTTTAAACTTAATTATTTCGTTTTCTCCGTCGAATCAGAGGCTAATCTTCGAACTTTATCGGCCACTACGACAACCGTACCAGTGGCGCCGGTTTCGGGGCTTTGGTAAGAAAATACGCCTTCGATTTTGGGATTGATTCTAAAAGCCTTCATGTTTCCGTAAACAGTGTTATGACTTTGCGAAAACGAATCCATCAAAAAACTCACGTTTTTTTCTTTGTGGTTTAAATTGACGATATGAATTTGGTAAACTTGGCCTTTTTGTAAATTGATGCTGTCAGGAATAAATCCTGTTTCTGTTTGCACAATCACGATGTCTTTTGCTGGTTCAATTGGAGTGATAGCCCGTTTGATGGCTTCGACCACTTCAAGACTGGTTTTATCATCGCTATTCGTATTGATATTAGGATCAAGTGAGACGACCGAAGCCGGCATACGCACGTTTTGAATTCTTTGAAAATCAACTTGTCGTCGGGTTAAGTCAACTTCCCAGGCATGGACTTTGACTTGAATCAGGTAAAATAAACTAAACAAGATGATTCGGGATAAATTAAATTTTGATTTCATGACATAATCCTTTTTCTGCTGGTAGCAGATCACTTTTTAACTAGTGCAACTCTGTTCGCTCTTGAAATTCACTGAATTCGCGAGCAACTTCGATTGCTACGAATTCCAAACTTCTTTTGTCCATATTCAATAATGTTTTAACTAATAATGTTTTATCGCCGGCACAGGCGTTGATGGATCCACATAATTGATGAATGACATGAGGCTTTTTCATCATCTCATTATTGATTTGGCTCCAGTCGGCATTAAGCACCGGATCGATTGCACCAATCGTATAAAGAGCATCAAAAACTACTTGTAAATCGCCTTGAATAAACATGTTGAATCCTCCTTGATTACATCGGCCTTCTCTGAGAACGGCTTAATGTATTTATCGGAGGATGAGGAAATAACTTGAGTCATTGTGAGACACTTTAAACGTATCTCGAAAAAATTGGATCTTGGTCCTGTTCAGATCCTTAATCTAATTGTTTAAGTGCACCTAAGCCATCAACAAAGTAACTGGCTCGCGTTTGGCTCTGTTTCAGGACGGATCCCACAACCCAGTTAACGTTCATCTGAATGCCGCCGATCGGATTTTCAACCTGACCTAGATTGATGACTGTGGGAATCTCTACCTGGGCCTTAAACGTAAAGCCCCAAGCTACATCTAAACTTGATGGAACAATCGTCGCTCCGGTCACGTAATGCCCTTTTCCATTAAAATTTCCACCGTACGTGAAAATTACACGGTAAGTAAAATCCACAACGTTCATGCCATATAAATTCGAATAGCTGACACGAAAAATAGAACTCCGAGGACTTTTCCATCCGGCGAGCTGTTGCCAATTGCTAATTCCCGAAGGCATGGCGCTGGCGGTATTGAGTTCGATATTCACCACCGGCCGACCCGCTTCAACTATGACCCAGATTTTTTTCCCGATATTAATTATTGTATCAACTTCGACTTCAAGCTTTTTGATAGGACTGACTTGATCAAACGTTTCAATCTTATCTAAAAGCGGTGACTCGTCAGGAATTTCTTGGATCGTCACGGTATCAATCGTCAGATAAGCTTGTTCTTCTTGAGATAAGGCTCGTGCTTGAATCGTCAGAAAAATGGCCGCGAAAACGATACTTAATTTTTTCATTTTATACCCCCCGGTATGACGTTGGTTTAAACCAAACTTACTGGGGAATCTTCAATTATTAAGTTTTTGGAAAAGACTTTATTGAGTGACGATAAGGGCGCAATTGAACCTACCTGGATGGTTTAATTCAAGATATGATTCAAAATTTTATCAAAGGTCGCGCGTACCGCAGCTTCATCTTTTGCTCCGTTATAGATAAAAGTAAAAGCATAAACATCACTCTGAGCCAAAGGCTTTTTGGCTGCATAGCCGGCTAACGAAACAACGCCGTCCAAGTATCCGGTTTTCGCTCTGACGTAGCCCTCAGCCGCTGAGTCTTTCATGCGCTTTTTTAAAGTCCCATCATAGCCGGCCAAAGGCAAACTATCTACAAATGAAGGATAAATTTTAAAATCAGTTTGGATATAAGCAAGCACTTCGGTCAAAGCGTGAGCGGAGAATTTATTATCCCGAGAAAACCCCGAAGGATTTAATAGAACTAAATCCTTATCGGTTAGATTAAGTTTTCGAAGTTCAGATTTAATTAGTCCAACGCCAGTACTAAGTTTTGCGGGGGCCTCGCCGGAGTAAGCAGCTAAATTCTTGGTTAGCATTTCCGCTACAAAGTTATTTGAAAATTTATTCATATCACTTAATATCGCCGACAGAGTTTTGCTTTCACTCAAAGCCACCAAACGAGCTGAGGCTGGAACTTTCCCCGGTTTAATTTTTCCTTTGATGCTGACACCACGTTGATTCAAAAATGATTTTAAATTTTCACCAAACCATTTGATGGGATCACTTACATTTTTAAAATAAGCTTTTTCTGGAGCAAGGCTGGATAATTCACCAGATACGGTAATGACTTGCGCATCCTGATCTATGGAAAGAATCAGATCTTTGGGTTTTTTGCTTACCTTAGCTGTATTTCGTAGAATAAAGTAATTGCTCTCAGGATCGACGTAAGCCTGAACTTTTCCGGCTTCAGGCTTAATGTAAATATTCACAGAATTCCAATTAAAACTGAGTGCTCCCACCGGGGCATCATAAGAACGATCAATCCGTTTGGATTCGCGCGATTCGTCATAGCGAATTTCATCAAACAATGAATCGTCCAGAATAATATCCCCTGGAATATGAGAAATACCTTGTCGTTTAAATTCATTCACCAAGTACCACATGTTTTCAGAAACAAAGGCCGGATCCCCGCCACCTTTGACGTAAATATTTTTATCATCAAAGTAAAGTTCGGTTTTGAATTTGTAATTAAAAGGGATTTGTTTTAAGACAGCGAAGGCAGTAAAAATTTTTGTAACAGAAGCCGGGATCAGCTGCATTTTTTCATTTAATCCAAAGACCACTTTGTCTTTTTGACGAATTTCCATGGTGACCTCAGAGGGGTTTACACCGTTTGTTTTTAAGATGGTCAAAATTTCTTCCGGTTTAATTTGGGCTTGTGCACCGAATGCAAAAAGTAAACATCCTAGACCTAAGTGTATACCCTGAATCAGACGCAAAACTTTTTTCACTATAACCTACTTTCGGATGGAACTTTCGATGAATTAACTTGGCATCAAACTATCATACACTACAATAAACACAGTATGAAGAAACGCAACTGGTTCAAAATCATCACCGTCCTGTTTCTGGTTGTGATATTTGATCAATATACAAAAATCTGGGCTCAGAGTAAACCGGAAACATGGGTTGGTCCTTTGCACTTGGTATTGGTGCATAATCACGGCGCCATGCTCGGATTATTTTCAGACCTCACCGCATTCTTACGGGTTGTCACGTTATCCACCAGCGGATTTTTTATCCTCAGTATTTATTTTTTCATCCAGTACATTATACCTATTCCTATTTTGAAGTTGCGTTACGGCCTTTCACTTCTTGTGGGCGGGATTATCGGAAACGTTTTGGATCGTATTTATTATGGCTACGTCATCGATTTTGTATCATTTGAATTTTTTGGCCAACATACTCCGGTTTGGAATATCGCCGATATGATTCAATGGCTCGGTTATTTTCTACTGACTTACAGTATTTTAAAAGAGGGACATCTGCTTTGGCCCGATAAAAATTCACGCACTCGATTTTGGGTCAATGAAGCTTTTCAGATTAAATTTTCAGCTTTGTTCGTAGCTATTGGCCTTATGTTAACCATGATCAGTTTTGTTTTCTCTTACACTTATCTTAAATTAAGTCTGAGTGAAATCGTCGGCACCAACAATCTTGTTATTACAAAATATACGAGTAGCTTTGTTTTTTCATTTTGTATCTTACTGATTGTATTTAGTCTGACTTTATTCGTGGTGGCACGAAGAATATCGCATCATATCGCTGGGCCGGTTTTCGCTTTCGAGCGGTACTTAGCTGATCTGCTCGACGAAAAATATGAAAATAAGCCGATGTACAAATTTAAAATACGCGCCGGTGATGATTTTCGCCATCTTGAAAAATCAGCCGAGGATTTAAAACAAAAAATAGAAGCGATTCAGAATAAATTCAAACCAAAAGCGGAAAACGATCCTCCTAAAGTATAATCTTATCAATATAAAATCGTTTGCGTTGTTGATCGATATGACAAAATGCTTGAATATAATCTCCGTCTGGATTTCGCACGATGCCTTGCGGAGTAATTTTTCTTAAAGCTCCTTTTGTCTGGCCCGATAAATACGTGATGGTTAAATCTTTTCCGCCCGCACAAGCATGGTACAGGGCTAAAAGCTTGGGATCCCCTGCCGTTAATACAGCATAATTTTTCCAATCTAAACTTTTTCCTTGAACGGCCAAGAGGCGCTGTATGCTTTCATCGGGAATAAGTTCGTTGGATAATTTTTCATGGCATTTTAAAAAAACTTGCAAACAGGCATAGGCATCATCGAAGGCCCGATGAGCATCACCACCCGTAAGTTCTAACTCTTTAACCAGCGTCTGCAGTTTATGGTTGGTCGTCGCAATCAAAGCACGAGAAAGCAAACTTGTGCATAAATTAATCGTCGAAGGAAACTTGATATGATGATTTTCAAAACTGATGGTTAGAAATCCCAAATCAAACGGCGCATGATGAGCTAACAAAATAGACCCCTCGACAAACGCAGCAAAATCATTAATTTTTTCTGCCATTTTAGGGGCATTACTGACCATTTCATTCGTGATCCCATGGATTCGAATGTTGGATTCAACCAGATTCTTCGATGGTTTTAATAATGTTTGGAAGCGATCAACGATTTTTCCATCAACCCATTTCACCGCGCCAAGTTCGATGATTTCAGATTCGATAGCGTAAGCGCCGCTGGTTTCCGTATCAAAAGCAACAACTGGATATTTATTCCAGCTGTCATTGAGATTAAATTTTAAATTCATTTATTTTACGATAACCGTTTCCCAGTCGAGCACGTCAATATTGAGAGTCGTCGTTCCGATGGTCTTCTGAATATTGGTAAACACGCCCATAGTTCCTGTCGCTGCCGGTATATTCGTAGCTACTGTTCCTGCAGCCACACCATTAACAAAACAAGTCACTTGAGTAACGGCAGCGTTAATACGAACTTCCAATTCATATGGTACGTTCGCGGCAACCGTGACTCCCGAATCGGCAACAGTTTCCACACCAGCATTTCTTGATACACACTCAAATTTTCCGACATTGACCGCATCTGAATAACGTAAATACACGCCCGCAGCGGGGTCAGCACTGCCGACCGTTCCATTAGAACTTAAACCGACACGAGCAATAAAACGTTGAGCTGCAATTGATAATGCGGGAATAACAACTGTTTGTTTATGAAAAATAGCTTTACCGGTTTTTAACTCTAAATTTCCGTTATTCACCGACGTCCATCCTGTCGCTGTGGTTCCCGTTGAACAACGTAAAGAACCGAAATATCCCGCATAGGTCGCAGCACTCGAATTGCAAGTTCCCGAAACTGCCGAAGCGGTTAAACCGCCTGGCAATGCTGTACCCGAAAAATCAGTAATATTACGAGTCATTTTACGTGTTGTAAAAGGATCACTCACCCAGGCCGTTCCGTTGTAGTAAGGTACATCTCCTGGATTAACTGCCGCCGGTAAGAATCGTGAATCATTACCTGCAGCCACCGTTCCGACAACAGTGCCAACGTTGAGTACAGCGGCTCCACCTAATCCCGAAATATCGGTGCTGGCTAATGTGATCACTCCGGTACGTCCCGCCACCGAGGTGACCGGAGCTGCTGGAAGTGCTGCGGGAACGTATTGTGTTCCATCGTATTGTAAAACTTGATTTAAAACTGGCGCAGTTGCAGAAACCGCGACTCCGCGAATTTTACCAACTGAAGTTGCGCCCTGAGTTCCCGTCACATCACCGACTAAACTTCCAGAAAAGTTTGTGCTACTCGCGACTGTAATCGCCTGACATGAGAAGGTACTTGTAACGCTATTCCAATACATCGATTGCGAAGATGTACAACTTGCACTGGCCACGTAAGCATTGAATGCTGAACTTTGTAAAGCCCCAACGATTCGAGAATCATTACCGGCTGC
>JACMMZ010000178.1 GCA_014378775.1 Pseudobdellovibrionaceae bacterium | reverse complement strand
CGAGTTGTTTTTAAGTCAGTCATATTTAAAGTGATTTTATAATAAACTGATTTATCTTTTCCGACCTCTTGCACGATGGAATCAATGCGTCCGTTGATGATGTAATCAACACCGATCTGTGCGCCGGCTCCTTTTTTCGTATCTTTTGAAACCATGCCTGAGTTTTGGTAGTCGTATTCATCTGAAATATCTTTGCGCGCTTCTTTGTCGATGAAAGACACTTTGCCTGAATTAGTTAATTCAACCCGAACCATATCCATGATGCTTTGAGTATCAATATGCTCGGATGTTTTATTTTGAAGCTGAGTCACCATCACATCCGGAGGATTTTTAGCCGCCGCGACTTTTGGACTTTTGGTTAAAGACTCAACCATCGATTTAACCACCACCTGCATATCAGTTTCAGACCACTGATCATTAAGTAAATTTTCCTTGTTAACGTCATCATACTGACCCTTAACGAAAGCTTTCGGTCCACAGCTCGGTAGTAAAATTATTGTGATTAGTGCCAGGGTCATTGCTTGTATGAGTTTCATATTTTTTCCTTTGTTTAAGTCGAACTTATTGTTATTTTTCTTTTTCAAATTTAATCAGCACGGCTCCGGACTCGACCGAATCGCCTTGCTTCACGCAAACTTCTTTAATGGTCGCATCAGCTTGCGCACGCATTTCGTTTTCCATTTTCATGGCTTCCATGATCAACAATGGTTTTCCGGTTTTGACTTTATCACCGGGCTTAACGAAAATTTCAATAATTTTACCGGGCATGCCCGTTTTAAGATGAGCCTCTGCGCCCATTCCGCCACCTTTTTTTAAAGAGGCGTGAAGAAGCATTTCATCATTAAAGATGTTAATCGTACGAAAAGAATTTCGGGTATAAACGGTGTATTCTGTATCTTGTCCGACGACATCAATCAGGTAGGATTTTCCGTTGAATAAAAAACTAATATATTCTTCGGCGCTTTTATAATCATTTTTAGAAATATCGTGATGAATCCAGTCTTGACCTTCTTGTTGTAAAGATACTTTCCAAGAATTTCGATCTTCGTGCACATCAACTTTATATTTGTTTCCATTTAGTTTTGCTTCAAAATACATAATGACTTCCTACGTTCGTAACTGAAGCTTGCGCCCAGTACGTCTCCAATTGCTAGCCACACTATAACGACGAACATCTTTTGATTTGCGGTCCTGATAGGCGGTGATAGCGGCAGCGATTAAGAAAACGGGATCTTCCACCGCTTTAAAAATTTCAGGCTCTAAAACGGTAAAATTCTTTTCAATAAATTGAGTGGTGTAAGAGCCGTCCAAAAACATCGGATGATTAAGAATAGTTTTATGTAATACGATATTCGTTTTTATTCCGGTTAAAATAAATTCACTTAAAGCCCGCTGCATCCGATCAATAGCCTCTTCGCGGGTATCGCCGTAAGTGATGACTTTAGCAATCATGGGATCATAATAAATAGGAACTTCGTAACCAGGATACGCGTAAGAATCCACGCGCAAAAATGGCCCCTGCGGATGACGACAAGCCCGAATTTTTCCCGGATGTGGCTTGTAGGTCACAGGATCTTCCGCGCAAATACGCGCCTCGATGGCATGACCTTTTTGTTTAATATCAGCTTGTTTAAAGCTTAAAGGCTTACCTTTAGCGACCCAAATTTGTTCTTTGACTAAATCATAACCGGTCACAAGTTCCGTGATCGGATGCTCCACCTGAAGCCGAGTGTTCATTTCCATGAAATAGAAATCTTTTGTCTTGTTGTCAAAAATAAATTCAATCGTACCAGCTCCGATATAATCAATCGATTTGGCGGCTCGAACGGCAGCGGCCCCTAATTTTTCACGTATTTCCGGTGTGATACTCGGGGAAGGGGATTCTTCGATAATTTTTTGGTGACGACGCTGGACGGAGCATTCACGTTCAAACAAATGAACGACGTTTCCGTGAGTATCTCCAAAAACTTGAATCTCGATGTGCTTTGGATCATTGATAAATTTTTCGATGTAAACCGTAGGATCAGCGAAATAATTTTGTCCTTCGCTACGACAAGCGCGAAATGCACTGTCTAATTCTTCATCGACTCGTACGATCCGCATTCCTTTGCCACCACCGCCAGCCGAAGCTTTGATAATGATCGGGTATCCAATTTGGTTTGCGATTGCTTTAGCATCTTCGACAGAATTAATTGCGGCGTCACTACCAGGAACGGTCGGCACATTGGCTTTTTTCATTAACGCTTTTGCCGAGATTTTATCTCCCATAAGTTGCATATTTAAAATAGTTGGTCCGATGAAAGTGATTCCGTTGTTTTGACAGGCTTCTACGAATAAGGAATTTTCCGATAAAAAGCCGTAACCTGGGTGAATGGCGTCGACTCCGGCTTTCACCGCGACTTCGATAATTTTTTTATAATTAAGATAACTTTCTTTCGAAGGAGACGG
>JACMMZ010000177.1 GCA_014378775.1 Pseudobdellovibrionaceae bacterium | reverse complement strand
TTCGTCACCACCGACTTAGGAGCCCAAGGGGCGATCTTAGCCGGCGGCAGGTACGACGGCCTATCCGAACCCCTGGGCGGGCCGAAAACGCCGGGTGTGGGCTGGGCCAGCGGCGTAGATCGTTTATCTGATCTAACGATTGAAGCGGGGACCGTGATTCCAGTGGCGGTAAAACCCATGGCAATTATCGCCTTAGGAGATCAAGCCATGATCAAAGCCATGCAGATCGCATCACAATTACGAAATAAAAATATTTCGTGCGAAGTTTTAATGACCGGTAATTTTAAAAAGAAATTTGAGAAAGCCAATAAGATGGGTGTGGAAAAAGCCCTTTTGATTTTCGAGCAAGACGACGGAGCTATGGAATTTAAAATTAAAGATTTTAAGACGGGTGAGGAAAAAGTTGTTTCTGAAGCTGAGGCTTTGGGGCTTAGTTGAGCTAACGCCTCTTCTAGATTTTCTTTTTTACTTCGATTTTTGGTTCGTTGTTGCTTCAAGATTTTTTCAAAATCTTGAAGTCTTTTTGGGGATTGGTTATTGTTTTTCGTTCATTTTCATTTGATCGATGTAAAAACGGAGTTCGCCGATGCTTTCGCGGATGTCGTCAAGCGCGCGGTGCGAATTGGTTTTTTTGTAATGCACATCAAATTTGTTGTTAAAGATTATTTTCCACGAGCTGACATCTAATACGCGGTAGTGAAGCATGTCGGATAATTTTTTAAAATAGCTATCAATAAATAAACGATCTTGGGCGATGGAATTTCCGGCCAAAATAGGGCGGTGCTGTTTTGATTTTTTCCACTCAGGCCAGTGGCGCTCGATGATTGCAGTTAATTTGTATTCAGCCGCTGAGGGCTCCATGCCAAAGGGCACTTTGGCCGTTAAGCCGGAACTTCCGTGATGGCTGGTGTTCCAGTCATCCATACTATCTAAATAAGATTGCGGTTGTTTGATGATGGTTTCAAAAGATTCGTATTCTTTGAAATTCATATCGGTCACGATACAAGCGACTTCGATAATTACTTCTTTATGAACGTCCAGGCCCGTCATCTCCATGTCGAGCCATAAAAGTTTTTCTGTCTTGTCAGGTTTTCCCAGTGTTTTGATATCGATGTCTGCCATGAAAAAACCGATCTTTAATGTAAAATTTAATTTGTAATTTTAGAGCTGAATTCTTTTTTAGTTAATTTATAATCGCCGGCACCATTGATGGCTTTTTCAACGTTATCTAAATCAACTTTCGCATCTTTTTTATATTTGATCACCATTGTTCCAACTTGGGCTTTGGTATCAACTTTAGTAAATTCGCAGGAATCAAACTGTGACGATAGTGCTGCGTCTCCGCAGACAGCTTTAGTGATCATTGCTTTGCAACCCCCGCAGTGCATGCCCTCGACGGTCAAAGTAGCTGTCTGGTGATCCATATCAATAGTTTTTGCATCTTGAGTTGTGGTGGTGATGGTTTGCGTTTCAGTTTTGAAGCTTTTTTTTGTGATTTTCGAATCAGCGGCTAATAAAATAGAAGAAGTTAAAAAAGCGCTTGCGATAGTGATGATTGCTAGAGTTTGTTTCATTTTGACCTCGTGTGATTGTTAAGGTCCAAAGATAACCCGCACACCGGCACCAGTCAGGTATTTTTTTTGCTCTAATATTACGCTACGGCAAAGAAAGTAGTTGAATTTGTTTCGGATCTCCTTATATTAGAAAGCTCGAGAATATCGACTACGGAGTGGTAGTTAAGTTGGTTATAACGTCCGCCTGTCACGCGGAAGGCCGCGGGTTCGAGTCCCGTTCACTCCGCCATTTTTTCCTAATATAAATACATATATTTAGATACGATTTTTCAGGTAGGCCATACGGGTCTCGAACTTTTGAATTCACAGGAGCTAAACCTGAAATGCGCTTGGACTTATTAAGTATGAGCAACGTCAAAATTTATAATTGAGGTTTTATGAAATGGTCTGTGTTGGTTGCGATATTAGGTTTGGTATCAATATCCGTTCTTAGTGTAGCTGTTGAGTTGCAAAAATTTTCCCTAATTACATTGATAGTCATATTATTTGTTGTGTTAAATGTTGGCTACTTTATATTTAAAAGTAGGGTAGAAGCTAAACATCCCCATCAAGATAAAGAAAAATTAGAAATTAAAACCGCAGTTAAATGGTTATTTTTACCGTTGGTAGCGTTGAGTTTGTTCCCATTTTTTGGATTTGCCATGGAGTCAAAAGGGCATTCATTTTTAATACTAGTTGTTGCGCTATTTACTGGCCTGAATGTCGCTTACTTTTTATTTAAAGATAAAGCTAGAGTGTCGCAGCTTAATCAGAATATGGAACGAGCTAGTGTGTACGAAAATGTCGCTTCAGCTGCAGGATATGTATTTTGGATTGCACTAGCAGGATTCATTTTATTTGTCGTGGCTATTATAAGCATAGTTTTTCAGGATCATTGAAGATTGTAAAAGGCAGCTTCTGGATTGGTCGCCAAGTTCTAAACTCGTCCCATCTACTCCGCCATTTTTTACTTCAATAATTAAATATATTTAGATACAATTTTTCAAGTGAGACCATACGGGTTTCGAACTTTTTTAATTTTTAGTTTATGGAGCAAGTTTTGTGAAAAATGAATCAATTAAATTAGTAGATTTAAGCTCAGCCCCTGTTGTTCTGTATTATTCTAAAATATTTAGAGCCGCTATCTTGATAATTACTCTATTGACTCTATATACGATACTGAATCAGTGGCAAGATTTTAAAGAATATGTTCTTTTGATTATACCTGCAGCGCTTTTGGTAATTTTCGGAATATTTTATTCGTTCAAATATAAACTTATTTTATCAGAAAACGAAATGCAGGAAACATCATTATTTGGAAATAAAACAATAAGTATTTCAAGCATTGCTTATTTTAAGGTGAAAATTAGTCTTCACGCTGGTAATGAATCAGGGCCTGTTCAAAGTCTTGTTTTTTATGACAAAGAAGAATTTTCTTTAATTAAATGTAGTGATTTTTTAGAAAATTGGGATCAGTTACATTCTTGGGCTAAAGCTAATTTCTCTGAGCTGAATTCATAAGCATAGCTTGTAGCAATAAGTTCGATACTCGTCCCATCTACTCCGC
>JACMMZ010000176.1 GCA_014378775.1 Pseudobdellovibrionaceae bacterium | reverse complement strand
TCCCTTTTTAAGACCGGCCCAATTTTTTTCAAATTTGAAAACCGGAGCTTTTGGCGCATTGATTTTGGCTTCATCATAAATTTTTTGAAGCTCATTCATCCGGTCGGTGACCATGCTATCGGCCAGGGTTTGATCAACTACACCACTAGCTACAACTTGTTTACTGTAAATTTCGCGTGTCGTTTGATGTTTGCGGATAATATCGTACATCAGCGGTTGAGTGTAAGCGGGCTCGTCCCCCTCATTGTGTCCGTAACGACGATAGCAAAGAACGTTGATCACCACATCGCGGCCCCATTCCTGACGGTAACGAACGGCGATATCGGTGGCGCGGATGCAAGCTTCGGCATCATCACCGTTACAATGTATAACCGGAACATCCGTAATTTTCGCCGCATCTGATGCGTAATGTGATGATCGGCCATTTTCAGGATTTGTGGTAAATCCAACTTGATTATCAATAACAAAATGAATGGTTCCACCGACTGAATAACCGCGCACGTGCGCCATTTGGAAAACTTCCATCACGATGCCTTGACCCGCAAAGGCCGCATCTCCGTGGATGATAATTGGTAAAACTTTTTTACGTTCCTGCGTATCTTTTCGTTTTCTTTGCAGCGCGCGTGTTTGTCCCAGAACCACCGGCGCCACCGCTTCAAGATGCGATGGATTAAAAGCCAAGTGACATTCAACTTGGCCTGAAGCCGTTTTTTTAATTTTGTTATAACCTAAGTGATATTTAACATCGCCGTCAAAATCTTCGAGCGGCGCTTCCATTTGCGTAGGACCGTTAAAATCAGCAAAGATCATAGATACATTTTTTTCCATGAAATTAGCCAAGACATTAATTCGTCCTCGATGAGCCATGCCTAAACAAATCTCATCAATTTTATTCTTATTCGCAACGTCCACGATGTAATCAAGCATGGGGATTGTTATGTCGCCACCTTCAATTGAAAAGCGTTTAGTTCCGACATAACGAGTATGAATAAATTTTTCTAAAGTTTCGGCGCGAGTTAAAGAAAGCAGAGCTTCCTTTTTTTGACTTGCATCCAGTTTAAATCCCGTTGGATTTGTTTCAAATTCTTTAACAAACCAATTTTTAATTTCTGGCAGGGCGTCTCCGCACTGAATGGTTAATTTTCCGCAGTAGACTGAACGTAAATAGGCAATGAGCTCTTTCAACGTGGCCCCAGATTTTCCGACAAGTTGACATATTTGAAATTTTTGCTCTAAATCTTTTTCGTTCAAATTGAATTTAGTTAATCGTAATTGATCACTGGGCGCGGCGGTATTAGACAAAGGGTCGAGATCGGCTTCAAGGTGACCGTAGCTGCGGTACGCGTGGATAAGATTATAAACATCTAATTCTTTTTCCGATAGTCCGAAAGCGCCTTCAGAAGTTGAGCCAAATTCTAATCCATCAAAAAAATATTTCCATTCAGTTTGAACCGATTCCGGAGATTTTTTGTAAAGGGCGTAAAGACTTTCAATATATTCCAAATTATAGCTGTTCATTTTGCTCATGCTGATCCCTTTAAAATAATAAGTGAATTCGCTCTTGATCGTCTCATGAAAATCAATCAAGATGAAACAAATTTTGTGAGGTTATTATGAATGATTCAAAGACAAACATTTTTGCAAAAGCGCCATTTCAACTGGTTGTTATTCGTCACGGGGAGTCCACTTGGAATAAAGAAAATCGGTTTACGGGATGGAAAGACGTCGGCTTGTCAGTTAAGGGCGTGGCTGAAGCTCAAAAAGCTGGCAAAAGTTTAAAAGATTTAGGCCTGCAGTTCGATATTGTTTTTACCAGCTGTTTGACACGAGCAATCAAAACTTTGAATTTCATTTTAGACGAAATGCACTTGAACTGGTTACCGGTCCGAAAAGAATGGAGACTGAACGAACGCCATTACGGCGATCTTCAAGGTTTAGATAAAGCCGAAACCGCGGCCAAACACGGCGAAGCCCAGGTAAAAATTTGGCGCCGCAGTTTTGATACACCTCCGCCGCAAATGTCGTTGGATCATCCTGATCATCCTTCAAAAGATCCACGCTATAAAAATGTAAATCCTAAAGATCTACCTTCAGGTGAATCTTTAAAAGATACGGCCGCACGTTTCATGCCTTTGTGGAATAACCAAATTTCCAAAGCAATCTTATCGGGCCAAAAAGTTTTAATTGTGGCCCATGGAAATTCCCTTCGAGCGCTGATACAACACCTAGAAAATTTATCTCCGGAAGCTATTATGGAATTGAATGTGCCAACGGGAATTCCGTTGATGTATAGTTTAGATGAAAATTTAAAAGTTTTGTCGAAACAATTTATCGGCGATGAGGAATCAGTTAAGGCCGCAACCGATGCGGTGGCGAACCAGGGAAAAAGTTCCGGTCATTAACTAAGAATTAATTTTCAGTCTTAAAAAATCGAACAAATTCAATCTGTGCCATTTCGGCAAAATACATCGATTTTCGATCCGAATGAGATAAAAATCGGTGCGGCAACTGAATGGTTTTTGAAATCTTTTCCCCGTCTAGATCACCCAGAATCTGACACTGATCTTCGCCTACGTTAAACAGGGCGATAAAATTTTCTTCGTCATTAAAAAAATCAGACTCCATGGGTTCCGTGGATTGTTTCCACATCCAATCGGACTGTTTTTTCAATTGAGATGACAAACTTTGAAGTAAAAATCCGTTGGTGGAAAAATCATAGAAAGTAAAACGTTTGGAATGAATTAATTTAGAAAACTGATCGGATATATTTTCAAAATTTCTTAAAACGGTGATTTTATCTAAAGCGGAATCCACTTTATCCTTAAAAAGTTTTGCCGTGAATTGGACTGACGCGGGGTAGGACATTTTGACTTCGACATAAGGCAAATGCACGCGGTAACCGATGGTGATGGGAAAATCTTTTTTAAGCTCGATCAAAGCTGTTTCGGTCAGGGTCGCCACTTCGGATTCGGGAATTCCCATTGTGTCCCATGAATGCGTGGTGGTTTTCTCGACGAAAACGGTAGCTTTATCTAACCAGGTTTGGATATGGTCATTCCAAATGGCTTCGATTTCCAAGGGAGGGCCGGGTAAAATAAATAATTTTAAATTTTTATTTTTAATCTGATGATCTAAACTGAAAGCGTTAGCCGTGCCTTTATTGTTTTTCAAAATGGCGGCGCCTAATGGAAAATAACACTGCTGTTTTTGGATGGCTTTCACATCCACTCCGCGAGATTTCAAGAGGGTTTGAATGTGGTCCCATGACGTTTCGTCAAAAACTAATTCTTTGCCTGTCCATTCCGCAATGACGTCGCGGGTGAAGTCATCACTGGTTGGTCCTAAGCCACCAGTCACAAAAAGTACATCCGTCAAATCACTGCAATAACTTAAAGATTTAAGAATAACATCTTTTTCATCGGGCACGGTCACGTGCACGGTTGAATCCAGGCCCATATTTTTCAGTTGAGCGGATACCCATGCGCTATTTCTGTTAATAATTTGACCAGTTGTAAGTTCGGTTCCGATACTGAGGATTGAGACTTTCATATATTAAATCTTTCTATTGAATAACCTTAACACTTCTTCTAAAATTGAGATAGCTATATAACGTAAGGACGACTCATGGACTACAAAAATTTTGATCTCTTAAATCCTACCGAAACTCATCAAATGCTGCGCGATTCTTTAAAAGATTTTGTCCAAAAAGAAGTCGAACCGCAAGCCCATGAATTTGATAAAAAAGAACTTTTCAATTTAGCTTTGTATAAAAAAGTCGGCGAACTGGGCCTATTAGGTCTAACTGTTCCGGAAGCTTACGGCGGGGCCGGTATGGATGCAACGGCGGTGTGTCTTGTTCACGAAGAATTATCGGCCAGTGATCCTGGATTTGCGTTGGCCTATTTAGCCCATAGTCTTTTGTGCGTAAATAATTTAGCCGTGAATGGCTCCGAAGTTCAAAAACAAAAATATCTTCCCCAATTATCTTCCGGGGAACACATTGGATCGATGGCGATGTCGGAGCCCGATTACGGGACCGATGTTTTAGGAATGAAAACCACCGCAGTAAAAAAAGGTGACAAATATATCATCAACGGCCGCAAAATGTGGATCACGAACGGAACCATTGATGAAAATAAAACACCGTCGGACATGGTTTGGTTATATGCAAAAACCGGAGAAAAAAATGGCCGCGCTTTGTTATCAACTTTTATTATCGAAAAAAATGATCCCGGTTTTTATGTGGGACAAAAAATCACTGACAAATTAGGAATGCGCGCTTCCAACACGGCAGAACTTGTTTTT
>JACMMZ010000175.1 GCA_014378775.1 Pseudobdellovibrionaceae bacterium | reverse complement strand
AAAATCTACCTCCGCCACGAAAACCCCACGCCCTGGGCGGAGATCAAAAATATGAATTCATTGGGCTTTTCAGCTCATAGTTTGCAAACACCATCAGAAAGCATCGCGGCGCAGATTTCCGATCGAAATATTATCCTTAAAATTTCAAACGATCTCATTTTACAAGCGCGATTGAAAAGCCACACTGATAACGTGTATAATTTCGAATTCATCCAAAAAGCCGAAAAACACGACGAACTCATCAATTCTTGGTTTAAAAAAATCGCCGTGTAACGAACTCACGACCTGATAACCCCTTCTTTTAAACAATTTTTAGACCCCTCGCCCGCTCGAGTTGAAGCTCTTGGGCTTTCACGACCAAGGTTCACGTAAGCATAATTTATTTTTCGCGGTTTATATTTAACAAAACCCAACGCCTCTAATGTATTTTGTATTAAATAATTGTAAGCCGTTTTGTAATCCTTTCCCCAGAACAATATCCGGCTGAACGGACGGTAATCCCAAAAAGCTTGGCCTGGATGAAGACGAATCAGGAGCCCCTCGCCCCGCCCGGATAACGAGAGCGATTTCAAAAAGTTTTTAAAGCTCATATAACTCATGACCGCACTGGCAATTTTTCCCGATATGATCGAAATAAAACATTTGTAAGCGTATCTTGATGGCACTTTCAGAATCAGATGGATGTGATTGAATTGAATAGCCTGTCGATATATGCGAATGCCGTACTTGCGTGCGGCTTTTTTCAAGATCAACTCAATGGCGATATGATTTTTAGTCGTTCGAAATGAATTTCGTCCCATCGCAAATTGTGATCGAAGCACGAAATGTACGGCCTCTTTACAATTTACGGGGCGACGGGTCTTTCTTCGTCCCACCAGAAGCGATCCTCCGAAAAATCGCTTATTAGATCGCTGGGGGATCAGTGATAGCTGTTTTGAATTTGATGATCGCATAAAACTCCTTTGGTTTTGGTGGTAATAAGACAAAACTTTGCAAAACCGTGTCTCGGGCGAGGGAGCGCTGTCGATCACGAGAGGATTCGGCGCTTCCGGAAAAATCCGGAAAAGGTCGCTGATACTATAGTTTTTATTTTACTCTGATGATCACTGGATTTATGCTTTCCAGATGACGAACACTTCAGCTCAAAATAAATACGCAGCGCTTGAAACAAAATGGCAAAATAATTGGGAAAAAGCTCAGGTTTATAAAGCCGAAAATAATTCCGCTAAGCAGAAGTATTATGCGCTGGATATGTTTCCCTACCCTTCCGGATCCGGTTTGCACATGGGTCACATCGCATCGTACACCCCTGGAGATATCGTTTCTCGATTTAAGCGCGCCCGTGGATTCAACGTTCTTCATCCTATGGGCTACGATGCTTTCGGATTACCGGCCGAACAGTTTGCCATTCAAACCGGTGTGCATCCGGCTGACACCACTGCAAAATCAATTGAAGGTTTTCGAGTAACGCTCAAAAAATATGGATTTAGTTTTGATTGGAGTCGCGAAATTTCAACCTGCGAGCCCGATTATTACAAATGGACGCAGTCTATTTTTCTTAAACTTTTTGAGCGCGGCTTGGCTTACCAAAAAGAAGTTCCGGTGAACTGGTGCCCCGCTTTAAAAACAGTTTTAGCTAACGACGAAGTGATTGACGGAAAATCTGAGCGCGGCGGTCACCCGGTCGTTCGCGTGCCGATGAAACAGTGGATGCTCAAAATCACGGATTATGCTGAACGCTTATTAAATGATTTAGATGGATTAGATTGGCCGGAAAGAACGAAAGAGGCTCAGCGGAATTGGATTGGAAAATCGGAAGGCGCCATCGTTCATTTCAAAGTTAAAGGCTTAGATGACTTACTTGAAATTTTCACCACGCGCCCGGATACTATTTTTGGCGCAACCTTTATGGTGATCGCTCCGGAACATCCGCTTGTTCAAAAAATCACGACTCCAGCACAAGCGGTAAAAATTTCAGAATATATCGAAGCCACCACCAAAAAATCGGAAGTCGACCGCAAAGCCACCACAGAAAAGTCCGGCGTTTTCACCGGCGGATTTGCGATTAATCCACTCAATCAAAAAGAAATTCCGGTTTGGATCGCAGACTACGTGATGATGGATTACGGAACCGGTGCCATCATGGCTGTTCCCGGTCACGATGACCGTGATTTTGAATTCGCACAAAAATTTGATTTAACAATTTTACGAGTCCTTGAATCAGAAACAGAACTTCCCTTCACCGGTGAGGGTCGCATAATCAATTCTGATTTCTTGAATGGCTTAACCAAAGCCGACGCCATTAAAAAAATGAATTCATATCTAGAGTCTAAAAATTTAGGTAAAAAACAAATCAATTACAAATTACGTGACTGGTTATTTTCGCGCCAACGTTACTGGGGTGAACCGTTTCCTATCGTGCAACTTTCAGACGGTGCATTGAAAGCCGTTCCTGAAAGCGAACTTCCGGTGGTGTTACCACAAGTGGCCAACTACGAACCCTCTGAAACCGGAGAGGCGCCGCTGGCTAAAAATACCGATTGGGTAAATTATACTTTTACCGACAATAAAAGTTCTTCTTTGCAGCAGGCCAAAAGAATTACGGATACCATGCCCGGCGCCGCAGGCTCTTCGTGGTATTTCTTCCGTTACGCCGATCCGAAAAATCAAAATGCATTCTGTAGTCCCGAAGCTGCCAATTACTGGATGCCGGTTGATCTTTATGTCGGCGGAGCCGAACACACCGTGGGACATTTATTGTATTCTCGCTTTTGGACCAAAGTTCTTTTTGATGCGGGAATGTCTCCGGTGTCAGAACCATTTAAAAAATTGGCACATCAAGGAATGATTTTGGGACCTGACGGAGAAAAGATGTCGAAGTCGCGCGGGAATGTGATTCCCGCCGATGACGTTGCGCAGACCTATGGAGTTGATGCTCTTCGTTGCTATGTGTGCTTTTTAGGACCCATGGACAAAGATAAACCTTGGTCAGCGACCGGCATTGACGGCGTAAAAAGATTTCTTGATCGCTTGCATCGATTAGTGATCGATGAAACCACGGGGAGTTGCATAGCTAACGATGAAGTTTTAATTCCCGAAGTGGCTCGAGCTGTTCACAAAACAATCAAAAAAATTACCGAAGACATCGAAAACCTGAGCTTCAATACGTCCATTAGCCAAATGATGATTCTTGTCAACGAACTCTATAAGCATAATTGTAAATCTAAAAAAGCACTCATGCCATTAGTTCAATTATTACAACCCTTTGCTCCGCACCTCGCGGAAGAGCTTTGGCAAGTCATGCAGGGCGAGGGGTTTGTGGTCACGGCAGCGTGGCCTACTTTCGATCCTGGTTTATGTAAAGATGACACCGTCACCATGGGAGTTCAGGTGAACGGAAAAATGCGTGGCACAATCGAAATTCCGGCGGATGCAAATGAAGAATTTGCCGTGAAAGTGGCCCTGGGCCTCGCTGCAGTAGCCGGAGCTTTAAATCATAAAGCACCTCAGAAAATTATTTATAAAGTCGGAAAAATACTTAATCTAATCGTGGGAAATTAATGGTTGCTATAGCCTTCGATTATCTGTAAAAATTTTTTAGAGTGACCGACTCGGGGGAAAAAAATTATGAGTGCTAATTTAGACCAAACTGTTTCTACTCCAAACAAAAATAATGAACCCATCAAAGTGGTCAACTCCGCTTTAGCCGGTCAAAATTCAACTCAAACTTACGCTCATCTGAAATCCACCAATTGGAGTCCGGAAAAAAGTGCTTCACTTTACGGAATTAATAATTGGGGTAACGGTTATTTTCGTGTGAACAACGCCGGTAACGTCAGCGTTTCTCCGCGCGGCGAACACGGTGCTCAAGTCGATTTGTATGAACTCACGCAAGAATTACAGGATCGGGGTATTCGCGTCCCGATCATGGTGCGATTTCCTGATATTATCAAAGAGCGTGTTCAATTATTATATTCATGTTTTCAAAAAGCTTTCGTCGAACACAATTACAAGGGCGAATACTGCGGCGTTTATCCGATCAAAGTAAATCAACAGCGCCACTTGGTTCAAGAACTGGTGAAGTTTGGCAAAGACTGCAACTTGGGATTAGAATGCGGATCAAAACCAGAATTACTTGTGGTACTTTCTCTGATGAATACGCCCAATGGTGTTATTATTTGTAACGGTTTCAAAGATACCGAATACATTGAAACCGCATTGCTCGCGCAAAAACTGGGTCGCCAAGTTATCATCGTGGTGGACCGTAAAGATGAATTAAAAATTATTACCGATGTTGCGGCCAAATTAAATATGCGCCCAAAAATCGGTTTTCGCGCAAAATTAAATACCCAAGGCGCTGGTAAGTGGGTTGATTCAGCCGGAGCGAAATCTAAATTCGGTTTAACCGCAGTTGAAATCGTCGAGGGCGTTGAATTTTTAAAAGCTAAAGGAATACTCGATTGTTTAGAACTTCTTCATTACCATATCGGATCACAAGTTCCTTCCATTCAAAGTATTAAGTCGTCTCTAAAAGAAGCGGCACGCTTTTACACCGAACTCCATGCGATGGGAGCTCACCCAAAATTTATCGACGTGGGCGGTGGATTGGGCGTGGATTATGACGGCTCAGGCTCGTCGGATTCATCCGTGAATTATTCAGAACAAGAATACGCCAATGACGTCGTATCGACGTTACAAATTCTTTGTGACGAAAAAAATGTTCCTCATCCAAATATCATTACTGAATCAGGTCGCGCCTTAGTCGCACATCACTCAATCCTTATTTTTAATGTGATGGGCGTGAATAATCTGTATCGCCAAAAACCTCCAATGGAAGCCACCAAAAAAGATCCATCAATTATGCAAGAGATGTCCTACATATTTGACAAATTAACGCCGGAAAATATGAATGAATGTTTTAATGATTTGATGCAGTCAAAATCAGAAGTTTTAAATTTATTTACTTACGGTGTATTAAGCCTGCAACAACGCGCGTGGTGTGAAAGCATGCATTTCGCCATCGCGACAAAAATGTTAGAATTGGGCCGAATCACGCCCGACTACGAAGATATCGTCGCGCAATTACGCCATGAACTCTGCGATACTTATTTCTGTAATTTCTCAGTCTTTCAATCAGTTCCCGATTCATGGGCTGTCGGTCAGTTGTTCCCCATTATGCCGATTCACAAATTACAAGAAGATCCTTATCACGAAGCCACCATCGCAGATTTAACCTGTGATTCAGATGGTAAAATTGAAAAGTTTATCGATACTGAATCTGGCGAAGTTAGAAAAACATTACGTGTTCACCCCTTCAAAGAAGGCGAAGCTTACTACATGGGTATTTTCTTAACCGGTGCTTATCAAGAAATTTTAGGCGATCTTCATAATTTATTTGGTGATACCGACGCGGTTCACATTTCAATCCACGATTCAGGTTATACCGTGGATCACTACGTGCCTGGCGACACCGTTACTGAAGTCTTAAGTTACGTTCAATATGGTCGAGCAGAAATGGTCGATAGCGTGCGCCAATACACTGAGGAAAGCATCGCCAATGGCAACATCACAAAACTTGAAGCTAAATCTTTGATTAAACACTACGAAGAAGGATTGTCAGGTTATACGTACTTAGAAGAAATGGAATAGGAATTTAGTTCAGGTAAATTCCAAAGCCGACGTGAATGGTGGTGCCGATGGTGCTAAAATCATTTTTATTGGGAAAAATATTCGGAAAATAATTAATCCCCAAATCAATCGGTACGTAATACGATTCCGATACACTTAAATCCAAACCCCCGCCTACCTTGGCATTAAAATTAGTGGCCTGCGAACCAATATCAAGAACATTGCTGGTCTTTGTTTGTGGAAATAATAAAGTTACTCCGCCGTAAACTCGCACTTTCACCCGATCAGTGGACGTAACGATATAAACCAAAGTTCCACCTAAACCGAAATAATTTATATTAATATCACAATTTTTTGTGCTCGAACTTCCACAAGTTGCCACGTCCGAATTACCTTCAACCATGTAAGGCTCATTGGCAAAAGTCAGTTGGTAGCCATATTTGGAGTTAATTTTACCATCGAAGAATGCCCCGATCGGAAAGCTACTTCCTTTCATATCGACGGTTGATCCATTGGTTTTGGTGGACGCTTGATTAAGATGAACGCCGCTGAAAAAACCCATAGCGTATTCTTTTTTCGACGAGCTGGCCTGAGAATCTCCAGATTTTTTCCCTGACTGAGCAAAGCCATAACTGCAAGCTACGATAATCATTAAAAAAATAAAGAATTGTTGGCTCCGCATACTCTTTCTATTAAGTCGTTTTTT
>JACMMZ010000020.1 GCA_014378775.1 Pseudobdellovibrionaceae bacterium | reverse complement strand
ACTTTCCTTGGGTTGGAAAGGCACAGCTAAAAACTGGTCGCAGTTTGAAATGATTTACTTAGTACTTGCCGGGCTATCGACGCCGCTGGTGATTTCTGTTCACACGATCGTCTCGTTTGACTTCGCGGTTTCCGGGCTTCCGGGTTGGCATACCACGATTTTCCCTCCGTATTTCGTTGCCGGCGCAATTTTTTCTGGTTTTGCAATGGTAATCACGTTGATGAGTTTAATCCGTATCGGATTTCCTAAATTTAAAGATTACATCACGATCGATCACATGGAAGTCATGAATAAAATTATCATGATGACGGGTTTAATGGTGGGTTATGCTTACGGCGCGGAATTTTTAATAGCGTGGTATTCAGGTAATGCTTACGAGCAGTACGTATTCTTCGTCTCGCGGGCGTTTGGTCCGTATGCTTGGGCTTATTGGACGATGATTTTTTGTAACGTATTTGTACCGCAGTTGTTCTGGTTTAAAAAATTACGCAGATCCATTCCGGTGATGTTCGTCGTTTCAATTTTCGTCAATATTGGTATGTGGTTCGAACGATTCGTAATCACTGTGACATCTCTTCACCGTGATTTTCTTCCGTCAAATTGGGGACAGTATGCGTGGTCGGCTTACGATACAGCGATTTTAGTGGGATCATTCGGAATGTTCTTCACCATTTTTCTGTTGTACTTACGTGTATTTCCCGCAATTTCAATTGCTGAGATTAAGCCGATGTTGGCTGTAGGACGAGAAGATGAACCAGAACATCTGAAAGGTGGAGGACACTAAGATGGGAAAAAAACGTGCTATCGGCGGTATCGCCGGAATCTTTCTGAATGAACACGTGGTCGTAAACGCGGCTCGCGAAGTGCGCGCCTCTGGTTTTACAAAATTAGAAGCGATTTCACCTTATCCAATACACGCGATGGAAGAAGCTTGTGGAATTAAACGATCGGTTATTCCTTATGTAACTTTTATTTCAGGATTTATTGGTTTGGCACTAGCGGTGGCCATGACTTATTTTATTTCTGTTACGGATTGGCCACTGGTTATCGGGGGCAAGCCTTTATTCTCTTTACCGGCTTTCGTTCCGATCATGTTTGAATTAACCGTTTTATTTGCGGCTTTATGTTCTGTGGGTGCCTTCATGGCTTTTTGTGGAATGCCAAAGATCTCTTCGGCTCCACCCATTCATAAAGATTTAACCTGTGATAAGTTTGCGATTTTTATTCCAGAAAATGATACGGGTTTTAATTTTGAACGCGCGGAAAAATTACTTAAAGATTTGGGCGCCGTTGAAATCAAGAAAGTGATGGAATTCTGATATGAATCATGTTTTAAAAAATTCTATTTTTATTCTCATTTCGTTTTTTGTTCTTTCAGGCTGTAATATCGATAAATCGGTACCCAATATTGAATTAATTCAAGATATGATGGAATCACCGGCTATCAAGCCTCAAGAATACGATGCGGGATCTCCGAATCATTCGGGTATGCGAGTTCCTCCGGAAGGAACTCAGCCTCAGGGATTTACTCCTTATAGATATGCGGCCGATTTTGATGCGGCCAAAGGAAATAAAAATCCTATGGCTGGACAATACACGGAAGAAACTTTAAAAGTCGGCGTGAAATATTACACTATTCATTGCTCGGTTTGCCATGGCGCCGGCGGTGAGGGTGGAGAAAATAATTCGATCGGGGCGAAGATGGCTTTAAAACCACCGGCTTTAACCAGCGCTAAAATTAAAGGTTGGACCGACGGGCAAATTTATCACGTGATAACAATGGGACAAGGTGTGATGGGGCCCTATGCCGCGCACATTCCGGAAAAATATCGTTGGCAAGTGGTTAACTACGTTCGAACTCTGCAACAAGGTCAATAATTTCATACTTTAATTAAAGGAAACGATCATGGGATCATCACATCATCAAGAGCTCAAAATTTCCAAGTTCGAGGCTCCGCAAGCTTTAAAAACCGCCGCTTACGTGGGGGTTTTTATCGGCCTCATCGGAGTCGTTTTCGGATTACTTAAAAATCCAGAACGAATGTGGACGTCTTACCTCGTCGCTTTTTTCTTTTTTGCATCGATTGCCTCGGGCGCGATGTTCTTTTTAGCGGTCAGCTATGCAGCTAAAGCCGGTTGGCACACTTCAATTAAAAGGCTTGCCGAGAGTTTTACAAGCTATCTACCGTATATGGTTGTGGCTAGTATCGTGTTGATGTTTGGTTTTGGTTATCTTTACGCCTGGGATGATCCAACTCAGGCTCATCGTATGACCGGTGGAAAAGCGGTTTATTTAAATCCGTGGTTTGTATCGGTGCGGTTACTAGCATTCGGTTTAGGAAGTCTTGCTTTCAAGCGCTTACTGGTTGGGAATTCGATCAAGCAAGATCAAACCGGAGATGTGGAACTGACCCATAAAAATATTTCGGGATCAATTGGATACATCGCGTTCTTTGCCATTTTCTTCACTCTGTTTTCTTTTGATTTGTTGATGTCACTTTTACCAAGTTGGTATTCAACTATTTTTGGTATTTATGCTTTTTCCGGAGCGATTCAATCCACATTTGCGCTTTTAGCGATCGTCGTTGTTTATTTTAAAAATTCAAAATTTGTCAGCGGCTACATTACGGTGGAGCATCAACACGATGTTGGTAAATTCATGAAAGGCTTTACTATCTTCTGGGCCTACATTGCATTTTCTCAGTTTATGTTAATTTGGTACGCCAATATTCCTGAAGAAACTGAATTTTACCTGATGAGATCTCACAGTGGATGGTTGGGTGTATCTTTCGGATTACTCATTTTCAGATTTATCGTTCCGTTTTTAGCTTTACTCCCACGAGAGGCTAAGCGAAACGATGCTAATTTAGTGGCTGTTTCGATTCTCATTTTAATCATGCAGTATGTAGATATTTACTGGCTGGTTTACCCGAATTTTAATGACGGTGTTCCGCAATTTGGATTTTACGAAATTGCTCTGTTCGTCGGGTTTGCGGGACTCTTTATCACAGCGGCTACAAAGTTTTTAACCAAAAACAACATCGTAGCGATAAAAGATCCGCGTATGCATGAATCGACCAACCACCACGTCACTTATTAAAGTGTCATGCTTCGGAACTTTTGAAGAAATAAGCCCTATTTCTTTGATAGTTTCGATAATATTTCTTGAAAAAAGCCTGCATTTTTGTCATTCTTTGTTAATGAGCATCAATGCTGTATTGAAATCACAGACCACCTTCACCACTTTGTCATTTTAATGTCTAAATCACTATGTCTGAAATAAAAATTATTTTACCGGATAATTCCGTTCGCAGTTTCGATCATGAACCGACGACTTTAGAAGTGGCCACTTCGATCGGCGCGCGTTTAGCCAAAGATACATTAGGTGCCAAAATTAATGGTAGCGTTGATGTCGTTGATTTTAGGACGCCACTTAAAGATGGAACCCGTTTAGAAATTGTGACGACTAAATCAAAAGAAGCGGTCGATGTGGTCCGCCATTCAGCAGCGCATCTCATGGCGCAAGCGGTTCAAGAAATTTGGCCTGAAGTAAAAGTCACCATCGGGCCGGTGGTGGATAATGGTTTTTATTATGATTTCGATTCTCCTTTTAATTTTACCGAAGAGCATTTTGAAAAAATAGAAAAAAAGATGGAAGAGATCCAGAAAAAAGATCTTCCTTTGGTTCGTGAAAATTGGCCGATTAATCAGGCCATTGAAACTTTTTCAAAAATGGGAGAGCGCTTTAAAGTTGAATTGATCCGAGATCTTGCGACCAAAGGTGAAACCGTGGTTGGAATTTATCATCAAGGACCTTGGTTTGATCTGTGTCGTGGACCGCACGTGCAATCAACCGGTCAGATCAAGGCTTTTAAACTCATGAGTGTGGCCGGAGCTTACTGGAAGGGTGATCAAGCCAACCCCATGCTTCAGCGTGTGTACGCCACCGCTTTTCAAGATAAAAAAGATCTGGAAGAGTATCTCAAAAATATAGAAGAAGCGAAAAAACGCGATCATCGTAAACTGGGAAAAGAATTAGGAATGTTTACCTTTCATCATTTTGCGCCGGGTTCGCCGTTTTTTACCGGACGGGGTGCGGTTGTTTACAATGAGCTGCAAAAATATTTACGCGAACTTTATTTTAAATACGGCTACAACGAAGTCATCACGCCGCAGTTTTTTGATGTCGAATTATTTAAGACCTCGGGGCATTTGGCCAACTACAAAGATAATATGTATTTTACCAAAATTGACGAGCGCGATTTTGGCGCCAAGCCTATGAATTGTCCTTCGCATTGTTTGCTGTTCGATTCAGAAAAGTATTCCTACCGTGATCTTCCGTACCGTATGGCCGATTTTGGCCGGTTACACCGAAACGAAATTTCCGGAGCTTTATCAGGGCTGACGCGCGTTCGAACGTTTTGTCAGGATGACGGACATATTTTTTGCACCAAAGATCAATTGCAAAGCGAAATTAAAGGCTTTGTAGAAATGCTGAATGAAATTTACCAAAAACTGGGTATGAACGAATATAAAGTTTATCTTTCGACTCGTCCGGAAAATCGTATGGGAACGGAAGAGGACTGGGATAACGCCGAAGGGGCGTTAGAAGCCGCTTTGAAATCTTTAAATATTCCCTATGAAATTAACCCCGGTGATGGCGCTTTCTACGGTCCTAAATTAGATATCATGTTTGTTGATGCCTTAAAGCGGCCATGGCAATTAGGAACGATTCAGTGTGATCCCAATCTGCCGTTGAATTTTAATCTCAAATACACCGGTGAAGATAATGTCGAACACACGCCGCTGATGCTTCACCGCGCCGTTTTAGGATCGCTGGAGCGTTTTATTGGGGTGTATTTGGAACACACCGCGGGGCACCTACCAACTTGGTTGTCACCGACTCAGGTTTGTATATTAAATGTAACGGACCGGGTAAATGATTTTTGTGACAAGATTCAGTCTCATTTAAAAGATAACATGATCCGCGTTGAATTTGATCGTCGAAATGAGAAATTGAATTTCAAAATTCGCGAAGCGCAACTTAGAAAAGTTCCTTTCATGTTAATTGTCGGCGACAAAGAGGCCGAAGCCGGAACTGTTTCGATTCGTCTTCGAGATGGAACTTTGCACAACAACATAGATTTTAAAGACGCTTGTGAAATGATAATTAAAAACTCTCAAAACCGAGAGCTTAGTATAACGATACCATCAACCGCTTTAAGCGGTGCTACCTAGGAGGCAGCTATTAATTCAGTCGGTCGTGAACCAAAAGGTCCTAATAAGTTTGATAGAGACAAAAAACGGGGAGACAAAGATGGTCTTCGTGTAAATCGTGACATCCGCGCGCAACAGATTCGTGTCATCGATGAACTGGGTGAAATGCTCGGTGTAATGACGGTGCCGGAAGGTATTCGTATTGCCGAAGATCGTGGATTAGATTTAATCGAAATCGGGCCGACGGCTTCTCCGCCTACCTGTAAAATCATGGATTACGGTAAGTACAAGTATGAAAATAAAAAGAAGGCCGCCGCTTCTCGAAAAAAACAAGTCATCGTGGTGATCAAAGAAATTCAGATGCGACCACGTACTGATATCCATGATTTTGATACGAAGATGAAGCACGCACGACGATTTTTATTAGACGGGGATAAAGTTAAGATTAATCTTCGTTTTATGGGACGTGAGATGTCGCACCAGGAAATGGGATATGAAGTTATTAAAAAAGCTATAGAAACGGTTAAAGATCTTTGTCTCGTTGAGTCTCAGCCTAAAACCGAAGGCAAAAACATGTTCGCCATGATCGCACCGGATCCGGTTAAAATTAAGGATTATTTGAAGGCTCATCCTCCGAAGAATTCGAAAGAAATTTTACCAGAATTATCGAAGGAAGATTTAACTTCAACCTCGGTCACCGAAGAGCACGACGAATAAAGTTTTTTTGAAATCAAACAGTGTATCAATTTAGGCCGCTACAGGCGTTATCTTGTAGCGGTTTTTTTATGGCTAAAGTCTGGGTTTTTAATCTCCGATAAAAAGGAAAAGGGGATTACATGAAAAATAAGATTATTGTCGCATTAGTGCTTTTAGTGGTGAGTTCGGTTTCAATTCAAGCTTCCGCCCGTCCATTTCATCAGTGTGAAAGAAAACGAGATAAAGTGATTAAGGAAGTTTGCTCGTCGTCATCGAGTGTTGAGAAGAAAAAAGAGTGCGTAACTTTTTATAAAAATGCGGCCTGTGATACAGTGGCCTTACACGAACAACACGAAGAGCTTTAAATTTTTACTTTAAATTTTCCAAGGTCCATCCCGCTAATTCGCTCAATTTCGGATCGTTTAAAAGAGAGTGAACTTCGATTCGAAGTTCACTTATTTTTCGGTTGGCTATGACCACTAAAGCGTTACGTTTGAGTCCGAATCCGCCCGCGCGGTGAAGAGCCGTTCCAGTAAAGTGCTTTTGTAAACTTTTATTTGAACTGGTCAAAATCATTTTAAAAAAATCTACCATCTCCGTGTGCTCTCTCGGATCCTGACTAAGCAGGGGTTCGGTCGAGGTTAAATTTGAAGCCGGGATTTTTTGAATTCGGAAAACTTTTTCATTCCAGGGACAGACTGTTTGACATAAATCGCAGCCGAAAAACCAATCATTCATTTTAGATCGTAATTCAACCGGCGGAATTGTTTTCGATTCAATCGTCAGATAAGAAATGCACTGATCGGCTTTAATAATTTTCGGCTCTATGATAGCCTGAGTCGGACAAATATCCATGCAGCGCGTGCAGGTCCCGCACATATCCGGCAGGGGATTTATTTCGATAGCCTTAAGGGGTTCAACTTTAAGCGAAGTGAGAATTTCGGCAATAAAAAAAAGACTGCCTTTTTGCGGGTGAATTAAACAGGAATTTTTTCCAAACCAGCCGTGTCCCGCTCGGTAAGCGATGTCCTTTTCTAAAATAGGACCGGAATCGACGTAAGGGGAAAAAATCTCGCTTGGGTATTTGGTTTGGAACTGACTGATAATCTGATTTAATTTCTCTTTCAGCCAAAAATGATAATCGCTATTTTGGGCGTACAAGGCTGTACGGGCCGGAAGCTTCACCGAAGTGGGATCGACTGTCGGGAAGTAAGTTTGAGTCACCGTGATGACACTTTGAAAATCTGGATTAATTTTTCGAGGGTCGGCTTTCATCTGTGCATGCTCTTTGAGGTAATTCATGCTTCCGTAATAGTTTTCTGCTAGCCACTTGTTATAAAAAGAAATGCTGATCGGTTGGCCTAAGGGAATCAGGGTGACTTGGTCCAGCCCCAATTGGTTGATAAGTTCGGTTTGAATTTCGGCCAACATAGGCTAAAGTGTAATCGAATGTTACAAAATCAGATATCTAATTTTTCTGAAAAAATTAAAAATGATTTAAAAAAAATGAATCAATGGCCTGCTTTACGTGAAATTTTCGAGGGTTTGGATAAAAAAAATCGCCTCTGCTGGATTTCAGGCGGAGCGGTGCGAGATCTTATTTTATCCCGAACGCCTTTAGATTTCGATCTGACCACCGACGCGACTGAGGGTGAAATTCTCGAACTTTTTCCGCAGGCTATTTTGGTGGGTCAGGCCTTTGGCGTGTATAAAATCCCCAAAGCCGGCGAAATTTTTGATCTGACCGTTTTCCGCGAAGAAGATGAGTATATTGACGGGCGCAGACCTGTAAGCATACGGCGATCAACGCCCGAGAAAGATGCTCATCGCCGCGATTTTACTATTAACGGACTTTATTGGGATATGAAAAATGAAGTGCTAGTAGACTATGTTGGAGGTCTTCAGGATCTGGCAAATCAAATCATTCGCTGTGTCGGAGAGCCTTCAAAAAGATTTGATGAAGATTATTTGCGAATATTAAGGATGATTCGGTTTGGTTACTCCTTGGATTTTCACATAGATGAAAAATCCTACGAGGCAGGGCTTCTGCGCGCCAATTTATTAATACGGATCAGCGGGGAAAGAATTTTAGCCGAGATTCTCAAGCTTTCAGTTCAGCAATCGCGTCTCAAATTTTACGCCGACCCCTTGTTTTTGAGCATTATGAAACATAATGATTTAAGTTTAGTTGATGTAAGTTCTAAAATAAATCTGATGAAACAAACGGTGAGCGTCGAAGGATTAACGGAAAATGATCGGATCTTGATTGAACTGTTATTTTTACGGGATTTTCAGATAGTTCATGTGCAGCAGCTTCAAGCTAGATTAAAAATCAGTCATGACGCAAAAAAATGGCTGATCAAATGCGTAGAGATCAATGAATTGATCCAAAAAAAATCCGATTTCGTGCAGTTTTGTTTATTAATCGATAAATCAAAAAATTATTTAGTGCTCGTTCATTATTT
>JACMMZ010000174.1 GCA_014378775.1 Pseudobdellovibrionaceae bacterium | reverse complement strand
TTCTGATCCACGTAGTTCACTAAATTTTGCACGGTCTCTTCGTTGTGAGAAGATTTTATTTTATAAGAGACACCGGCAATTTTAAAATCAAAATTTTTTTTAACTTCTTTATTCATTACTTAATCTTTTTTGTATGTTTAATTTCAAATATTCTAAAGTAAACAAATACTTACCAGATTAGTATAAGCACTGATACAAATAGCGCAAGCTCTAATTGTAGGGGAGTTTAATTGGCTATAACGCAAAAAGACATCTCAAGACTATTCGCATCTGATTTGAAGCTTGCGGCAATTGTAATTCGGTTGAAATATGCTGAAATTCTGTCTAGCGCTGACAATGCTCTCTACAAAAGTAATCTGAACTTTCACGTACCTATTTTCATCTAAACTGGCGAGACCTGCTTCGGTATCAAAAGGGGGTTTTGGCACTTCTAGTCTATTTTTATATTCATAAGGACATGGCCCCGAAGTCCCATCCTTGTTGGATCCATCAAAATTGAGCTTCATAGTAACCGTACTTAAATCATAATTTGAATTTCCGGACTCGTTGAACAGACCGGGTATAATTTTCTCCTGAGCCGTTTTGGCCCGTGCTTTAGATAATTCTAAAAAACCTTTTTTGCAGAATTTTTTTTCGGCTTCGTATTTGTTATTAAGTGCCGAAGCAGAGGAAGTTATTGTAATATGCTTAATTTTTGCGCCTTTAGCTAAACGTGTCTTTATACAAGATGCCAAATCTTGCGCGTCTTTTTCCGCAAGCAAGCTTTTAAGTTCATCGGGTTTAAAATCGTACTTATTATTATCAAAGTTTTTACGGAAATTTCCGGCGCATGGTTCGTTAATTTCTTTTGTTTGAACCTTACCGATCGGAAAACCCGCTCCGTCCGCCTCCGGGTTCGTCGGACATATTTCGATGCCGTCGATATTGGACGACTCCAAAGATAAGTTTGAAATAGCTTTCATTTTAGATTCAGCAGCTATTATGTTTTCTTTCTGCGCCATTTCCACTTTCATAAATTCTAATTTGGCGATTTTGTCCAGATTTCGCAATCCTCGATCGTCAAATTGTATAATTTTCGGATGAACTTCGTTGAAGCTTTTAAGCTCAAAGGTTGGCATACAATCAAATCTTTGACTGTAGGCTACAAATTTATCAATTAAAGCTTTCTTGATTTGTGAGCGATCTTTTGCCGAGGGCGAAAATTTCGAATCACCCAACCACGAAGTCAACGGAATCGGCGCCACTTTATTCGCTATGTCGTCTTTACTTCTGTCGAGATAAAACTTTTTAAATTCAGGATTTACAGCGATATTTCCATTCCAGCTTTGACGAAGTCGTTCAATTTGCTCTGGTGATTCAGTGATATCCAAAAAATTTTGAAATTTATTTCGAACTACATTGGGATCTGTTCTTGATTGCGACTTACACTGCCTCGATTTGTTGATCTCTTCACAGGCTACGGCTTTTACATCGTCAGCGTTTTGAAGTAAATTATTTGCTGGCCCACAAGTGATACCTGAATCTGCCAAAACAGTATTTAAATAAATCAAACTGATGATAAAAATAATCTTCTTCATACCAAAGGTTATCGGCATGAAATGGGACAATATTGAATTTTTCTTAAAATGAGACACTTTTTTATTTTTTAGAATCGCCAAGTATCGAATTAATATAGTCAGCGTAATTGAAAACTTTCAAATCACCAATCTTCTCGCCCAGACCGATCAGTTTCACCGGAATT
>JACMMZ010000173.1 GCA_014378775.1 Pseudobdellovibrionaceae bacterium | reverse complement strand
TTTTTTGCTGGAAAGATAACAATCGTTCCATTTTTAGACTCAACTTCTACTTCTGAGTGCTCGCTGAGATTGGCCTTTTCAATAACTGCTTTAGGAATTCGAACTCCGAGAGAGTTCCCCCATTTTTGAATTTTTACTGACATTCGTTCCACCTCTCTGGCTACTCTAGAAGTATATACAATGTATAAACAAAAGTCAAGATAGAACGAAGGGACATCAGAGTCCTGCGCCAGGGGCTCCGTGCAAAGCGAAACAACATATTGAATTATCTTAGGATTTTATAAAATCTCAGGATATATCTGGTGCGCGAGAGGGGACTTGAACCCCTACATCTTTCGACTCAGGCTTCTGAGACCTGCGTGTCTACCAATTCCACCACCCGCGCTATTTAGAACTATTGTGTCAGTTTTTTATATTCTGGAGCGCGCATGAGATTAGCGAGTTCTTTTTCGGTATCCATTTCGATCCGAACCAGCCAGCCGTTATTATTGGGATCATCATTTAAAGACGAAGGATCATCAATCAATGATGAATTCACTTCGATCACGGTACCTGATACCGGAGCGTATAAATCAGAAACGGCTTTGACTGATTCAACCACGCCGAAGGCTTGGTTCTGGGTTACTTTTTGTCCCTCTTCAGGAAGATCGACGTAGACGACTTCGCCTAATTGGTCTTGAGCAAATTCCGTGATGCCCACGGTAACGATGTTTTCGTCAACTTGAGCCCATTCGTGGTCTTTGGTGTAATAAAAATCTTCGGGAATGTGAAAAGCCATATTTGCCTCCGTGATCAGTGTTCTTAAATCGAGACTATTTTTTAAACTATAAATTATTTTTGTACAAATGGAGTTTTAACAACCACGGCTTTTGTGAGTTTCCCGCGGATGTCGACGAAGATTTCTGCGCCTTCATGGCTGAAAGGGGTGGTAACATAGGCAATTCCGATGGGCTCGTCCAAAGTAATCGAATGAGTTCCGCTGGTCACAACGCCTATGACATCACCTGCTGAAGTTTTAATCTGATAACTTTGACGAGGAATGCCTCGGTCCTTCATTTTAAAACCGATCAGTTTCCGGCTTAAACCCTTTTCTTTAGCACTCAGGATGGTGTTTTTCGACATAAATTCTTTAGCCATGGGTTTGATGGCCCAGCCCAGGCCGGCTTCGTAGGGGTTGGTGGTGTCATCAATTTCGTGACCGTATAAAGAGTATTTCATTTCGGTTCTTAAAATATCGCGCGCCCCTAATCCCACCGGAATTGGCTTAATCGGATTTTTCAACAAGGCTTGCCATAATTTTTCGGTGCCTGGGGCCGCAATAAAAACTTCGCAGCCAAGTTCACCGGTGTATCCGGTGGTGGCGATCATAATTTTGAAACCTTGAAATTCTGATTCGATAATTTCATTTCGATTCATTTTGGAAACTGGATAATTGAAAACTTGATCACACAATTCTAATGCTTTCGGGCCTTGAATTGCGATTTGTCCCCACAGCGCCGATTCATCGGTGATGTCGGCGTGGTACTTATTATTTTCGCTCATCCATCTAAAATCTTTATCTTTGTTCGAAGCATTCACGCAAACCAAGTAGTCTTCATTTTTTTTCAAGCAGTAAATAAAAAGATCATCAACCAATCCGCCATGATCATTTGGTAAAAGTCCGTACTGAGCCTGACCATCATTTAATTTTTCAATATCATTTGTAGTTAACCACTGCAGACTGGCGACAGCGCTGGGACCCTTCACGCGAATTTCGCCCATGTGAGACACATCAAATAATCCCACATGATTTCGAGTCGCATTATGTTCATCTTTAAGATTGGTGTACTGAATCGGCATATTCCATCCGGCAAAATCCACCATACGGGCATTGAGTTTAACGTGTTCGTGATACAACGGGGTTTTTAATGATTCAGACATGGGACACAAACTAGCATTAGCACAAGATCGGCGTAAAGTCCTGATTAGAGCTGCTTGCAGGGCATCACGTTTTATCCTAACGTAAAGCTATGAAAAAACCTTCTATTTTGGAATTACGACCGACTCAATTTATGCTCGGCATGATGGAAGTTGAATTCAAGCTTTCGCGCATGAAAAAAATGAATGCGAATCAAATGAAAGCTTACATTGATGACAATGTCATTCCGGTGGTCATTGGTCCAAAAAAGGAAATGTATATTATTGATCACCATCATTTCGCACGGTCGTGTTGGGAGCAGGGGATTCATTCGTATAAAATAGATGTCATTGAAGACCTAAGTCATCTTAATGAGAAAAAATTTTGGAAAACGATGATCGAAAAAAAATGGACTTATCTTATGGATCAATTTGGTTCTGGTCCGCATTCACCGCAAGACCTTCCGCCGAATATTGCTTACATGGCCAATGATTTTTATCGAAGTTTGGCTTGGGTACTTCGCAATGAAGGCGTGATTCAAAAACATTCAAAACCTTTTTATGAATTTGAGTGGGGCGTATTTTTTCGTGCGAATCTAGGGTTGAGTTTAAATCAATCCAACTTTGAAAAAGCATTGTCGAAAGCGCGGAAATTGGCGCGATCGAAACAGGCCAGCAAACTTCCGGGATATGTATCTAAATTTTCTTAACCCGAATTTCATTCGATTTAAGTTCATGATTTTCGGGTAAATCGATCACATCACCACGAGGGATGGTTTGCGGTTCGTTTTCTTTGTGCATCCAGGTTAAAAATTCTCGCGATTCGTTTCGGCAAACCAGTTGGCGCGTTTTGCCTTTTTCCTCGAGTGAATCACCGGTCATGCGAATTTTATTTTTTGTATTAAAGGTTGGTTTTTGTTTTCGCGCTAACAAATAACTAGTCGTAACGGTGTTATTTCTAAAGGGCATATGCTCTTCTAATTTTTTGAACCAGTCAGGAGCTTGCACGTGGATGCGGTCGTGGCACCAATCCGATTTAGAATGCAAAAGTAAAGGACAGCGCAGTTGATGAAGACACGGAGCCCAGATACTGTAGCCGGCATCAATTAATTTTTGGCGGACGTGTAAAAGTTTTCGGCCGTCGTCACGCGTAGAGGGTTCCACGATCATCAGGGCTTCAAATTTATCCCAACCCAACGGAAGCTCCGTCATCTCGGTTAAAGAATAAGATAACGTCAAAAGCGTTTTGCTTTTATCCGTCGTTATTTTTTTCAGATCAAGCACGCTTGTCATGGTCGGGTTTTGCAGTTGCTCATAAATGTCTTTGAACGCGGACAAAGCCGTGGTCGATTTTTCAATGAGTAATTGTGATTTTAAATGAAGATTATTTTTTAAAGCTAAGCTTGCGGTGCCGGGGCCCGCACCCCAATCAACAGTGTGTTCAAGATGATTAAAAAAACCAACAGTTTGGCCCTGTTCGATCACGCGCTGATTACGGATGTAGTTCAGTGGAAAATAATAATGGCGGTAAGCCAGTTTACAGTAAGATTCATTCCACGGAGTTTGATCCCGAGGATGATCGATAAAAAAATTTGATAACTGTAAAACAGCCTCACTTAAATTTTTAAGTGAACAGTTGGGTTCTAAAAACATAATCTTTAATTTACATAGATCTTTTGAGTCTGTCAGCTTATTACAGCTGACAGCTGCTGACACAGGACTGACCGGCCATTTTAATTTTTGGGGCTAAACAAGCAGCCGTGCCTTTGTGGCGGATGATACCCCATTCGGAGCTTTTCGGAGTCGAGCTGTTTCCATCAAAATAAGCTTTACAAGCAGCTTGTCCCATCGAGGTAAATAAAGTTCGCATTTTTTCAACTGAACTTATGGTATCTGGATTCACTTCATTTAAATAATCTTTGGCCACGTATTTGTTAATGCCCATTCCATTTTTAGTGGCGCTACTGTGAACCAAAGTAAAATCAAAATTTCGTGAGCTGACCGAGTTGCAGGCGGAAGCGCTGGTGAATTTTTTAAACCCGAAGGGATCTTCACCCACACGGCCAATCATCACCACGTGCCCGTAAACCGCGGCAATATCTCCGGACTTAATGGAATTAATCGGAGTGACCGTGATGTTTTGGTAGCATGCAAATCCTGAAGCAGCAGCATTAATAAATTTTTCAGAAGATTGACGAATAAAAATCGCTTTGTTTTCTAGTCCTGGTTTGTAACGTAATCCGCCGGCGCTAGCCGCGGCAGAAATCAACGATGAACAATCTATACCAAGCACCGAAGTCCCACTTCCCGCATTTTTAAAAAAATTGAGCGAATTATTTGAAACTAAAGGTTCTCCGCCGTAGTCATAAATCAAAGGATTGGCATTCACATCAAAACATGTCGATGAACTGACGTTTCCTGCGACTTTGATATAGGGATGAGTTTGTTGCACGCTTGACAGTTGACCGATCACACGGCGACCACCGATACCGTCAGGATGATTTTGTGAAAGCTTGGTTATGCCGGTAACTTTGGGGGTAGAGCCCGTGATGGCCGGAATGTTATAAGCCTGACAGCTTTGATAAGCGGTGGTGAAAACATTATTCATGCCGACGGTCATACTTTTTTGAGCTTCTTCAAACTGTGAAATCGGGGGGGCCGCAGATTCTTGACAATTCAAATCAAGTGTTTGACTCAAGGCCTTCACCCGACCCATTTGCTGAGTCATTCGCACATTTAATTGGACGTTACCTTCCGTGGACTGATCTTGCATTTCCATTTCAATTAAAGTTCGCAGAAGTTTCTTCGCGTCGGGAATTTCTTTTAAAGATCGAGATTCATTAATTATGATTTCAAAAACTTGATTGAATTCAATTTTGTATTTTTCTAAAGTCTGTAAATCTTTTATTTTTTGATCGATTGCGATTTGGTCAATTTTCGCGGAAATAAAAAATTTAAGATCTTTTAAATTCGGAGTCTTTTCTTCTTGATCTAAATAGGAATACATCGAATCGAACATTTTACTTTGAAGGTTTTCGCAGCCAATGCCGCCGGTGGCGATTTCGGTCGAAGTTTTTAAGGAGTCTATGGTTTGTTTCATACAGCCGACCAAAAGTAGACTGAGGATCACAAATTTCACTGAATGTATCATGGCTCTAGGATGGGTCATTTAAGCTGGCAGTTGAAGCGATTTCAACAAATTAGAGATTAATATTTTCCATACAGTTTTTATGCGCACAGTTTTTTATTTTGCAAGTCCTTGGTCCCGGACAAGGAATTTCCTGATTCGGCATAACCGGAAGGTGAATGTGCACCTGACGTCCACGTGGGGACCAGCGACGAGGATGATGAACGCGAATCGGCGAAAAGATGGCGTGAACTTCTTTATCCAAAGCCGCAGCGATGTGCGCGACTCCGGTAGAGGGTGCCACAACTTTTTCGCTGTAGTAAAGAACTTGAATCAATTCTTCAAAATTTAATTTTGATTGCAACCAAGTTACATGACTATGGTTTTCAAATTCAGAGCGAATTTTTAAAAGGTACGGTGTATCGGCATCGGTTCCGGTGATAACAACATGATGACCTTGTTGAATTAATGTTTGAATATATTCAATGTATTTGTGCTGGGGCCAATTTAATGCCGAACCCATCATGCCGGGGTGAACCACCACGTATTGACTTAAGTTAAATTTTTGAATGACTTCAGATGAATGTGGCTTTTTGAATTTAAATAAAATGTCGTTATTTTTTACAGGAAGCGGGCCCGTTAGTTTTTTGACTAAATCCAGGTTGTAATCAAATTCATGTTGAAGCGCTTCGGATCTTTTTTGGCGAAGACCTTGATTCAAAAATAGAAAACTGTGCCATTGGCTCAAGACTCCAATACGCTTTGGTATGCGAGCCTTGAAAATTTCAAAGTTAACCCACCAAGGGCACTGAAAGCTAATGGCCGCATCAAATTTTTCTTTGGATAAAAGCTGGGATAATTTTTCGCGCGATTCGCTAATTTGATTTTTATCGAGTTCAATATATTTTCGATTTTTTTCACCGAGATCTAAAATTTTATTTAGACCCTTTTGGATGACCCAGGTCACATCATAAACGGCTTCATCTAAAACTTGATCGACTGGCAAAGTGCAGATCAAGTCACCGATTTTATCTAAGCGAACCAAAAGGATCTTTTTTTTCACACTTCGTAATCACTCATGGGCGGACAAGCGCAGACGATATTTTTATCGCCGTAGGCATTATCCACGCGACCCACTGGAGGCCAATACTTATTTATCGCCACCCAGGGAAGTGGGTAAGCGGCATTTTCTCGGGTGTATTTAAATTTCCAATCCGTCGCCAATAAAACATTTGCGGTATGAGGCGCATTACGAATGATTTCGGGATAAAGATCGGCCTCTTTACGGATTTGAATCATCGCTTCGCAATAACGATCAAGTTCTTTTTTGCTTTCAGATTCCGTGGGTTCGATCATCAAAGTTCCGATCACTGGCCACGACATGGTCGGAGCATGGAAACCAAAATCCATCAAACGTTTTGCAATATCGGTGACATCAATTTCGTGAGTTTTTTTCAAGGGACGAATATCGATAATACATTCATGCGCGACCAGACCTTCTTTACCTTTATAAACAATCGGGTAATAAGGCGCTAATTTTTTTGCCATATAATTTGCATTGAGAATACTGACTAAGGAAGCTTTCCGTAATCCGTCTTCTCCCATCATAGTGATATAGCTCCAACTGATCGGAAGGATGCTGGCGCTTCCGAAAGGGGCTGAAGTGGTCGAAGAAACACCAGTCGCGGGACCGCTTTCTTTGACCATCGATTGCTTCGGAAGATACGGCGCCAAATGTGATTTGACACCGATCGGGCCAACGCCAGGCCCGCCCCCACCGTGGGGAATGGCAAAAGTTTTATGTAAATTCATGTGCGAAACATCGGGACCGAATTTTCCTGGTTTGGCTAAACCAACCAAGGCATTTAAATTGGCGCCGTCCATGTAAACTTGGCCGCCGTTTTGGTGAATCAAATCACAAATTTCAATAATGGCTTCTTCAAAAACGCCGTGAGTAGAAGGATAAGTAATCATCAGTGCGGCTAAATTATTTTTATGTTTTTCTACTTTCAGTTTTAAATCAGCAACATCCACGTTTCCTTCCGAATCACAAGTAACTAAAACCACTTGCATACCGGCCATAATGGCGGAAGCCGGATTTGTTCCGTGAGCCGAAGATGGGATCAAACAAATATTTCGATTGGTTTGATTCTTGGCTTTAAAATATTCACGAATCACTAACAAGCCCGCGTATTCACCTTGAGCACCAGAATTCGGTTGCAGTGAAACCGCGTCATAACCAGTAATCCCGCAGAGTTTAACTTCAAGATCTTTGATCAGCTCCATCATACCTTTTGCTTGAGAAATTGGCGCGAACGGATGAAGTTTATTAATTTCAGGCCAAGAAACTGGAATCAGTTCCGTCGCCGCATTTAATTTCATGGTGCAAGAACCTAATGGAATCATTGACTGAGTCAAAGTGACGTCTTTACTTTGCAACTGGAAAATATAGCGCATTAATTCAGTTTCGGAATGATAATTGTTAAACGTCGGATGAGTCATGAAAGTTGATGACCGTTTGGATTCAGTCGTCCAGGTTTCGATCTTCACGGCCCCGAGGATTGAATCAAGCGTAAACGGTAATGCGCGATCCGAATTAAATATCTTCAAAACTTTTTCAACTGTTTCAATCGTTGATGTTTCGTTAAAAGAAACTCCAACACCGTCATCGTAAACGCGGAAATTAATTTTATGTTTTTCAGATAGTTGAACGAGATCATTTTTTTGATCTGTTTTAATTTTTAAAGTATCAAAAAATTGCGTGGATTCAACAGTGAAGCCTAATTTTTTAAGTCCATCGGCCGCGACTGAAGTCAGAGTATGAATACGACGAGCAATATTCTTGAGACCATTTGGTCCGTGGTAGACACCGTACATGGCGGCCATATTAGCCAGTAGCACTTGCGCGGTGCAAATATTTGAAGTGGCCTTTTCACGGCGGATATGTTGTTCGCGAGTTTGTAGGGTCAGTCGCAGGGCTTTTTTCCCCTGACTGTCGATTGAGACTCCGACTAATCGACCTGGTAAAGATCGTTTAAAAGCATCTTTGGTGGCTAAGAACGCCGCGTGAGGTCCGCCGTAACCCAGTGGAACTCCGAAGCGTTGTGAATTACCAACGACGATGTCGGCGCCCCATTCTCCGGGCGGAGTTAACAATGTCATCGCTAATAAATCAACAGAGGCAATGACCAAAGCCTGATGCTGATGAATTTTAGCGGTGATAGCTTTGTAATCTTCGATGTTTCCATCAGTTGTCGGATACTGAAAAATGGCACAAAATATTTCTGTTTTAAAATCAAAATCATTTGGATTTTGAATAATCATTTTTAAACCTAAAGGTTCCGAGCGAGTTTTAAGAACTTCAATCACATGCGGGTGCGTACCTGGATGAACCAAGAAAGCCTGTGCATTCTGATTTTTACAAAGCGAATGAGCCATCGTCATGGCTTCACCGGCCGCGGTTCCTTCGTCTAATAACGAGGCATTGGAAATTTCCATTCCGGTCAGATCAGCAATCATAGTTTGAAAATTCAGTAAACTTTCTAAGCGACCTTGAGAAACTTCGGGTTGGTAAGGCGTATAAGCCGTATACCAAACAGGATTTTCAAAAACGTTTCTTAATATGACCGATGGAGTAATTGTATCGTGATAACCCATTCCAATCAGCGTTTCAAAAACTTGGTTTTTAGAGACCATAGCTTTTAAATTATTTAAAATCGAGTATTCCGATTGGCCTGCGCCAATCGACATCGGCTCGGTGTTCAAAATCGACTTAGGAACAATCTTTGCGATCATTTCCTCTAACGTGCTGAAACCTAATTCTTTGAGCATGGCTGCCTGGTCCGAAATATTCGGACCGATATGCCGACGGGTAAATTCTTGATTTGTTTCTAAATAATTTTTCATGCGCTTATTCCGTCTCATTAAGTGAGTTCAACTGCGAACAATTATTTGGTAAGCTTAAGGATCTACAGACTATTTTTTAGCGGCAGATTTTTTCTTGCGTGTCGCGGTTTTCTTCGCGGCAGGTTTTGCTTGAGTCGTTGCTGGCTTAGTTTTCGTTCCCGATTTGGTTTTAAGAACTTTTTCTAATTTAGAACGTTCAGCTTGAGCTTTCTTTTTATAAGTCTTTAAATTCTTTTCTACATCGACAGCAGATTTTTTCAATTTAACAATGAAGCTTTTTACTTCTTTTTGAAGTTGGCCTTCTTTAGAGGAAACTTTTTTCAATAAAGTTTTATAGGTCTTCAAAGCATCTTCTTTTGTTAAGTGATTCATTTTAGCTTGGATATCTTTAGTTGCAGACTGAACTTCTTTGATGACCATTTTTACTTTCGGATCTTGAGCCAATTTTTCGATAAGATCTTGAATTTTCTTTAAAGCCATTTTTTCCTCCTAGGAAATTTTCATTAAGATTTATACAGACAGTTAATTTATAAACAAAAGTGATATAAATCACAATGTAAAATTAAAATCCTCAATCAGGGCTCCGGGTAATTTATAAGCCCCAAGATAACGTTTTTGGTAGGTCGCAGATTCAACAAAAAGTTCCTGGCTTTCGGTTAAATCGATTAGATTGCTTCCAAAAAGGCTGAACAGGCTATCATCGAAGCGCAGATCTTGAATGGGCCCTTTGATTTCGCCCTTTTCGACCCAGAAACAAGCATAACGAGTCATTCCTGTCATCCGTGCCGACTGGACGTCGCTCCAGTTAATGTAATGCAAATTTGATAAATAGAGTCCGGTGTCTAATTTTTTAAGAATATCTGCCTGACTTAAAGTCCCTGGTTTAATTTCCGGGGAACGCAAGCCTTCGCGGGGTTCGGCTTTGTTTGAGGTCACGTTGTACTCTTTGGCCGAACCGGTGCTGGTCAGTAAGTTAATCAATTTCCCTTTTTCGATCAAACTAAGCTTTTGATCGGCGACTTCACCGAGCGAGTTAAAAACGGGAACGTAACCTAAGCCTAAATTTTCAATCAGATTTAATTTTGAAGATAAACTAATTTCGTTTTGCTGTAATTTTTGAAAAGGGGATCGGCCTTGTCGTAAAGCCCCATAACTTAAAGAGCCCCAACTCAGCATGCCGACGATTTCAAAAACGGCCATGGGCTCAAGATAAACGCGGTACTTACCTTTTGGCACATCAACGGTGGGTAAGTTCAACAACTCTAATTTATTTTTTGTTCTCTGAATATTTTCGAGAAAATCCTTTTCTGTCCAGTTCTCGCAGGAAAAAAATCCCTTGGCCGCTTTTGGACCATTGTAAATTGAATAGTCCAAAAAGAAAAAGTCATTTTCAAAAAAATGAAATTGGCCTTTAGAATTCACCGACACGTGCCGAACCGGACCCGAACAATAAAGTCCAGCCATGTCGGACCCCGCGAAAAACTCTGTAATAATTTCGAGCATAGCCAGATCCGTGGGACGATTTACTTTTCGAATAGAGTCAGACACGCCGTGATTTTCCATGGGAACAAACTGCGGAAAAATATCGGTCAGTGGAAGCTGAGCCCGGCAAATTTGTAATTCTTTTAAAATCGATTCAATATCGATACCCAGATCTCCGCACAGGTTTAAAGTGAATTTAATTTTCCGCTGATCTTTTTGATAAGTGATGGTGATTTCGTGTTGGTGGACGGTTGTATTCTGCCGGACCCGTGATTGGCTGAACCGAATAAACAGACTTTCCTCTGAATGAACGAAAAGACTAACTTCTTCGTCCGTGGTTATCTTGGAGAAAATATCTTTTGCTATATTTTTTATATAAGATTTTAAATCATCCACCAAAGACCTCGATATTTTTAAACAAAGCATAAGGCGATGAGTGACCCACGCGAATAATTTGGCTGGGCTCACCTTTACCACAGTAGGGTGATCCGTAAGTTTCAGGTTTATTGGTTAAGCCGGTCAGGCTATTCCAGAAGGGAACGGTAACGCCGCGGTAATTCGGGTTTTTATATGTCCGGCCCCGTTTTCCATTTTTTATTTCTTGAGCGTATTCACAACCGAATTGAAATTTGCGACGGTAGTCATCAATCGACCACGAGCGATTCGCAAACATAATGATGCCCTTTTCAACCTGCGATATCATTTGGTCCAAAGTTAAATTCCCACCTTCAAGATTGATATTGGCCATGCGGTCAATCGGGGCGCGGTTCCATGAACTTGAGCGAGAATTAGCAACTCCGGAAATTTTGGTCCGGGCCTGGCTTTCTAAACTGCCAAGCGCTGCTAACAAGATACCATCTTTAATTAGATATTTTTTCTCAGCCGGATTTCCGACTTCGTCAAATTTATAGCTGGCCATTTCATTTTCTACGGTGGGATCAAATACCACATTCATTAATTCACTTCCGTATTTCAAATTCCCAAAATCACTTTGTTGAACAAAACTCCAACCGGCAAAATTTCTTTCGTCGCCTAAGATCCGGTCTAATTCTAAAGGATGACCGATTGATTCATGAATTTGAAGCAACATTTGATCCGGGGATAAAATCACATCGCGCGTGTCGCTGGGACAATTTTCCGCGGTCAAAAGTTCCAAAGCTTCCCGGGATAAAATTTCGCATTCATCAAGAGCGTGAGAGAGATCAAAGTATTCAGCGCCAATTTGTTGGCAATTTCCCCGGCCGCCGTGAAAAGATCTCGTTTGAGATTCTGAATGATCCTGAGCCGTGGCGGAAAAAGAGCTGACGACGATATTAAAATTTTGCTGAAAATCACTTCCCACAGAGGAAATATAATTTTGTTCCGTTTCAATCACCATCGCATCCGAAACAGCGCTGATAATTTTATCATTCACTTTTAATTTTGAAGACGTTTTTTTTAAAAAATCGTAAATTTCAGAAATAGAAATTTGATCCAAAGATTTTTGCCGCGCGGAGGTGAAAAATCCCTGAGATGCTGGACGTACCGTTAAATCAAAACGATGAACGGGTATTTTCGACGAGGCTACTGTCATGGCTTTGGCCTGCGCGAAAGCGCGTTGGATGCCTGATTCCGTGATTTCGCAGGTGGCGCCGTACCCGATATGACCATCAACCATGATTTCGATGGTTAAACCGCAGTCGATATGAACTGCTAAATCATCGGGTC
>JACMMZ010000172.1 GCA_014378775.1 Pseudobdellovibrionaceae bacterium | reverse complement strand
TGGTCGACGACGAAGACCGCGAAAATGAAGGCGATCTGATTATCGCCGCTGAATTTACTCAGCCCGAACACATTAACTTTATGGCCGTTCACGGCCGTGGTCTCATTTGTTTGGCTTTAACCTCTGGGCAAATTCAAAAGCTCAAGCTACCCATGATGATTTCACGTGAACACAGCTCATCACTGATGGAAACGGCGTTCACTTATAGTATCGAAGCCAGCTCCGGGGTCACTACCGGAATTTCGGCAGCGGATCGCGCGCGGACCATTTCGGTTGCCATCCAAAAAAATGCACAACCTTCCGATGTGGTTTGTCCGGGTCATATCTTTCCGCTGAAGGCTAATGACAACGGCGTTTTAGGTCGTATGGGTCATACTGAAGCCGCGGTTGATTTAGCCAGATTAAGTCAGCTCAATCCCGCCAGTGTAATTTGCGAAGTGATCAACTTGGATGGAACCATGTCTCGAATTAACGATTTGATGAAATTTTCTCAAGTTCACCAGATCAAAATCGGCACCATCAAAAATCTCATCGAATACAGAAAGCAGCATTCACTATGAAAAAAGCCAAAACCTCAAAAAAACCGTTGCCGCCACCACGTCGCCAAAAAATGAAAATTGGAGTCGTCACAGCGCGATTTAACTTTGAGATTACGGAAAAACTTGAAGAGGGTGCTTTAAGTTATTTAGATGAAATCGAGGCCGATGTTTTTTCGGTTCGCGTACCCGGAGCGGTGGAAATTGCTTTGGCTGCACAAGCTTTGTTTGATCACCAGAAAGTCGATGGGGTTGTGGTTTTAGGAGCCGTCATTCGCGGCGAAACGACACATTATGAAGAAGTCTGCCGATCGGTTGAAAGAAATTGCTCAAGACTTATGCTAGACTATAAAAAGCCCGTGGGTTTTGGTGTTCTTACGGTCGAAAATGAAAAGCAGGCTTTAGAGCGGGTTGGAGGTCTTCACGGCCACAAAGGTTCGGAAGCTGCGCAGGTTGTTGTCGAGATGATTGGACTTCTGTCGGAAATCAAGAAAAAATAGGGAATGTCAAAAGACGATAACGAGATTCCGCTTAACGAAAATTTTGAATCAAATCCCAAGCCTCAGATTGAGGCCAGTAAGCGTAAACGCGAAATTTTTCTGATTTTTGCGATTTCGTTGTTATTAGTTATCTTAGTCAGTTTAGAAGTTTATGTTTTCCGTTCGGGACAAAGTTTGCCGGCACCTTACGTGATTTATTTTATCGCGCTAGTGAACTTCAATCTTGTTTTAGTTCTGTTTCTATTATTCCTCATTTTTCGTAACGTGGTGAAGATTTTCTTAGAGCGTCGAAGTAAATTTTACGGATCTAGCCTTAAATCTAAATTAACCATCGCCTTTGCTGCCTTCTCGGTGATCCCGACAGCTTTGGTCCTTATTATTTCTGTTTTTTATCTTAACAGCAGTTTTGAAAAATGGTTTTCACAAAGAATGGCTGGAGTTTTGAAAAATGCCGCCGAAGTGGTTGAGGCTTTCGTTTCACAGGAAAAAAGTAAAGGTTTCGAATACGGTCAAGAGATCGCCGAACTTTTACAAAATGCACCGGCCTCGCAGCATCTGGATCTCATCACAAAAAAACAACGTGATTATAAATTAGATGCCCTGGAATATTATCCCGATATTTTATCGGACCGGATTATTTTACAAGATCAGGAAAAAGTTTTGACCATCATTCCACGGGTGAATGTGGAATCCCTCAAAAAAGTGATTCAGTTCAAAGCTCAAAGCAGTTACGTGCAGGTTTTTTCCGATGCTCATCTGCTGAGGCTGATGGTTCCCTTACAAAAAAATAATTCAGGGGTGATTGTCGTCACGAAAGTGTTAAGTCTTTCTTCCGAAGCCAGCTTCAATGATATTATTGGCTCGTACACCGAATTTGAAAGTAATCTCAGTATCCAGACACCGCTTAAATCCATGTACTTCATCATGCTTATTGTGATGTCCTTAGTCACTTTATTTGCGGCGGTGTGGTTTGGATTTCATTTGGCAAAGCAACTTTCAGTTCCTTTAGTACAGCTGGGGCGCGCCACCAGAAAAGTGGCCGGCGGAGATTATTCGCCAGTGGCGATTCAATCTGGAAGTGATGAGATCAACAGTCTGATTGGGCACTTTAATCAGATGATTATGCAGCTTTCATCGTCTGAATTAGAATTACAGCAGACTTTAAAAAATCTTCATCAGTATACGAAGTACGTGGAAATCGTGCTGACGAATGTCAGCGCCGGAGTTATTTCTGTCGATATGTCAGGGAAAGTCACAACGATAAATCGGCGTGCCAGCGAGCTTTTACAGACCGATCCGGCTTTTTCAATAGGTAAGCACGTCAAATTACTCTTAAGTGAGGCGAACTATAATATTTTTGCAGGATATGTACGCCTGATGCGAGAAAACAATCTTTCAAGTCTTGAGAAAGAAATAAAGCTCGAAATTAATAAAGAAGCGATTCCACTTTCAATTCATATCTCTATTTTAAAAAACGAACTTCAAGAAGAAATCGGTCGAATTTTGGTCTTTGATGATATGACTTTGATTGTGAACGCGCAACGTGCGGCCGCGTGGTCGGAAGTCGCTCGCCGTATTGCGCATGAAATTAAGAATCCACTTACGCCAATTCGTTTGGCGGCAGAGCGTATGCACCGTAAATATTCAGCTTCGATTTCCGATAAGGCGTTTGATGAATCGATTCAAATGATCGTATCCCAAGTAGATGAAATGAAAAATCTGGTTAATGAATTCAGTCAGTTCGCGCGGATGCCTCAGTTGAAACCGATTCCTGGTAGCATTAACGAAGTTTTGGCCAAAGCTTCTAAAATTTACCGTGATAATAACAGCCACGTGAAGTTCGAAGAAAAACTGGATGCCGCTATGCCGGATTTCAAATTCGACCCATCGCAAATGAACCGGGTGTTTATGAATTTGATTGATAACGCTGTCATGGCTACGGCGGATGCTGTTTCGCCTCAAATAGGCATTTTGACGGAATATAAATCCGAGCACAAGATCGTCAAAATCTCGATTTCAGATAATGGGATGGGAATTCCTGTGCGAGATCGCGTCAAAGTTTTTGAACCTTATTTTTCGACCAAAGAAAAAGGAACGGGCCTAGGGTTATCGATTGTCAAAAGCATCATTGAGGACCACAGCGGCGTCATTAGAGCTTTGCCAAACGAGCCAACCGGGACTAAAATGTATATCGAACTTCCTGTTACAACCTAAGGACACCTATGGAAACTTTAAAAACAGCTCCAGGCATTAATATTTTACACGCGGGTAAAAGCAAAACGCATATTTTGATCATTGATGACGAAGGACCGATTCGTCAGGTTTTATCCGAAAGTCTCAAAGATGAAGGCTATGTCGTCACCACGGCACCTGATGGTGAAGCCGGTTTAATGGCTTTAAAAAATGAAAAGCCTGACATCTGTTTTTTGGATATCTGGATGCCGAAGTTGGATGGAATTGAAGTTCTCAAAAAAGCGGCGCCTTTGTATCCCGACACAAATTTTATCATGATTTCAGGCCATGGTACGATCGAAACAGCCGTTCAAGCCACAAAACTCGGGGCCTGGGATTTTGTCGAAAAGCCTTTGTCCTTAGATAAAATAAGCTTAGTCATCGAAAATGTACTTAAGTTTAAAAATGAAAAATTAGAAAAATTAGCCCTTTTGAACAAGCTTAGAAATAGTATTGCGTTAGTCGGCGAATCCAAAGCTCTGCAATCAGTGCGTGAACAAATTGCGCTTTTTTCCAAAGAAAATTTTCCGATCCTGATTTCGGGAGAAACCGGGACAGGACGAGAACTGGTTTGTCAAAATATTCACTACATGAGTGCGCGCGCCAGTCGGTCTATGACCGAAATTAACTGCAGCACTTTACCCCAAGAGCTGATTGAAATTGAAATGTTCGGAATCGAGAAAGGCTCGTTACCGGGTATTGATAAAACACGAAAAGGAAAACTTGAACTCGTTGATGAAGGCACTTTGATCATTGAGCAGATCGAAGAAATGCCGGCGGTCTTACAAACAAAGCTGGCTCAGTTTATTCAAACCAAAAGTTTTAGTCGCGTTGGCGGTAATGAATTTTTGACGGCCTATCCCCGTATTTTACTGACGACAGCTTACGATCAGCATCAGTTTGAAAACAGTGAGCGGATACATCCTGAATTGAAAAAAATCGTGGAAAAAAATATTGTTTTTGTTCCACCATTGCGCGAACGTAAAGAGGATATCTTGCCTTTGATTTTTCATTTCAGTGATATCATCGCTAAGCAGATGGCGATGTTCCGAAAAACCATTTCAGAACAGGGTTTAAAAGTTTTACAAAAACACTCTTGGCCTGGTAATATTCGCGAATTAAAAAATTACATCGAACGAGTCTACATTTTAACTCCATCAGATTACGTCGACGTCCACGATTTACGATTCGCTGGCTTAGTTGATAAAAAAGAATCGAAAAGTTCTTCGCCTTCAGATGATTTAGCCGAGATGTCCACGTTTCGTGAAGCCCGGGCGGAATTTGAAAAAGAATACCTGATTAAAAAGATTCAGGAAAACGGCGGAAATATTTCTAAAACGGCGGAAGCCATTGGATTGGAACGCAGTTATCTTCATCGTAAAATTAAATCCTATGGAATAGAGGCCGTATAATGCATAAAAATATTCTTAAATGGACCGAAACCCATTTATTTACGCAAAAAGAAGCCCCAGTCGATGCTGAAATTCCTTCGCATAAGTTGATGATGCGAAGTGGATTCATGAAGAAGCTGGCGCCGGGACTTTACTCCTACGGAAATATCGGTTTACGAGCCATCCGCAAGTTTGAAAATATTCTCCGAGAAGAATTACAAAAAGCAGGTGGCATCGAAATTCTTATGCCAATGGTGCAGCCGAAAGAATTATGGATGGAAACAAATCGCTGGACGGAAATGGGCGCAGGCCTATTAAAATTCAAGAATCGAAACGATCATGATTTTTGTTTAGGCGCAACTCATGAAGAAGCGGTTGTTGACTACGTCAGACACGATCTGAAATCCTACCGAGATCTTCCTAAAAATATTTACCAGATTCAAACCAAATACCGTGACGAAATCCGTCCGCGCTTTGGGTTGATGCGTGGTCGTGAATTCGTCATGAAGGACGCTTACACTTTTGATATGGATCAAGCCGCCGCTTTAAAATCTTACGATGATATGTACAAAGCTTACCAACGTATTTTTGATCGTTTGAATTTGCAATACCGGATCGTACAGGCAGATGCAGGTAACATCGGCGGAAGCCAAACTCACGAATTTCAGCTTTTAGCTGAAGCCGGCGAAGACGCGCTTCTCGTCAGTGACACCACGCAATTTGCAGCCAATGTTGAAGTCTGTCCAGCCATTGATTTTGAAACGCCAAAAGCCGGGACTATGCCTCAAGTCACGATGGAAAAATTCGAAACTCCCAATCAAAAAACCATCGCAGATTTAGAAAAATTCACATCTGTCCCGGCAAATCAATTAGTTAAGACACTTTTTTATTCGGCTAACGACGGAACAAATGCCAAAGACTCGCAACTTAAACCGATCGCGGTCCTTTTGCGTGGAAGCGATGAAATTAATCCGATTAAATTAAAAAATGTTCTGGGCTTAACCAACGAGCCACGCCTTTTATCTGACCTCGAGGTCAAAGAAGTTTCCGGGGCCCACCCAGGGTCTTGCGGGCCGGTGGGATTGAAAATCCCTATTTATGCCGACACCGGAATTATGCATCTTCAAAATTATATTTTGGGTGCAAATGAAGATCATTTTCATATGAAAAACGTGAATCATGATCGAGATTTTAAGATCACGAAAACAGCTGATCTGCGCATGGCAAAAGCCGGGGATAAGTGTCCGGAATCAAATGGCAAACTTGTTTCTTTCCGCGGAATCGAAGTCGGTCACGTTTTCTATTTAGGAAAAAAATACTCTGAGAAAATGAACGGCGTTTTCCTGGATAAAAATGGTCGATCGCAGCACTACGAAATGGGTTGCTACGGTATCGGAGTAACGCGTACCGTACAAGCCGCCATCGAGCAAAGCCATGATCAAGACGGAATTATCTGGCCCAAGGCCATCACGCCGTTTCACGTTCATATCTGCCTTTTAGATCCCAAAGATCAAGCCTCTACTGATTACGTCAATCAAATGGCCAAAGCTCTCGCAGAAAAAAATATCGAAGTTTTCATCGATGATCGCGACGAGCGTCCCGGAGTTAAATTTAAAGATGCGGATCTGCTCGGTTTTCCAGTACGAATTGTCGTCGGTAAAAAGGGTTTTGAAGCGGATCAAATCGAAGTGGTCGATCGGAAAACCAAAGAAATTTTTAAAATAGCCAAATTAGACGTGGAAAAGAAAGCCTTAGAGCTTTTGTGATTTCTATGAAAAATCCGATCATGTTAGCGCTTGATGTTGATTCTGATCAAGTAGCTTTTGATTTACTCGATCAAATCGGCGATCAAGTTGGAGCGATTAAAATCGGACCTAGGCTGAATCTAAAATACGGAAGCGGACTTATCGAAAAGGTTTCGAAACACGCTCCGGTTTTTGTCGATAACAAATATTTTGATATCACTTCCACTGTTTTAGCAGCGGTGAAAGCCAGCTTTGATGCTGGTGCCACATTTGCAACTGTCCACGCTTTGAATGGTTTAGAAACTTTGACTGAACTTTATTTGCTTGAATTGAAATTAAATAAAATACGTCCCTTTAAAATTTTAGCGGTTACGATTCTTACCAGTTGGACTGAAGATCAGTTGCCAGAAAATTTTAAAGACCAATCAATTGAAGAGCATGTATCCTCGTTAGCGGAACTGGTTACCCGTTCTGGTTTATCCGGTGTGGTTTGTTCGGGTCATGAACTCAGTCTTATCCGACGAATTGAAGATCCCACCAGTCGATTATTTAAAGTGGTTCCAGGAATTCGTATTGAAGAAGATCTGATATCCAACTCAAATGATCAAAAGCGGATCATGACACCCAATGAGGCGATGAAAGCCGGAGCCAACGCCTTAGTCATCGGGCGAAGTATTCTCCATGCAAAAAATCCTAGAGAAACTGTGCAAAAAATACTTGAAAGTATTTAAATAGCGACTTCAAAACTAATCAGAGTTAAATCAGGCCATCATGAAAAATCAGTTTAAAAGTAAACCTTCCCAAAAATCATCTTTGAAATCTTCTCCGAAATCTTCTCCGCGGCCTCATCAAGCCAGCGGCAAAGCTCCTGCGTTTCCGAAACACTGGCGCCAAGTCGCTGGAAATCACGCCATCATGGAATTGATTTCAG
>JACMMZ010000171.1 GCA_014378775.1 Pseudobdellovibrionaceae bacterium | reverse complement strand
TTTTAATTACACAGTTCAAATTTCAATTCAAAAATATCAACGAAGGAGTCTTTCGTGGCTGAGATTACGATTTATGAAGGAGCATTAGATAAAGGTTTAGAAGGCGTAGTGGCTTGTACCACGTCGGTTTCTTTCATCGTGGGAAATACTTTAAATTACCGCGGTTACACCATTGAAGATTTAACAAATAATTCCACGTTTGAAGAAACAACTTTTTTACTTTGGAATAATCGTTTACCGAATAAAATAGAACTCGAAAATTTCAAAGCCGAACTCAATGTGAATATGATTTTAGATCCTGCTTTTATAAATGTTTTAAAAACCTTACCGACGAAAAACGTTCATCCGATGGCGTGGCTTCGTACTGCCGTTTCTTTGATGGCTCACTGGGATGCAGACGCATCAGATATTGGTGCCGATGCCAATCGCAGAAAAGCGGTACGTTTAACGGCCAAAATGGGATCCATCGTGACCGCCTTTGAAGCTATCCGGAATAATCGTGAAGTCCTTAGCCCGAAATCCGGAAAATCCATGGCTTGGAATTTCATGTACGTGTTAAAAGGGACTGAACCCGATGCCGAGTTAGTCAAATTATTCGATATTTGTTTAATTTTGCACGCCGATCATGAATTGAACTGCTCGGCCTTCGCGACGCGCGTAACAACGTCTTCGTTATCCGATTTACACTCGGCTATCGTTTCGGCCATTGGTGCTTTGAAAGGACCATTACACGGCGGAGCCAACGAACAAGTCATGGTCATGTTAGCAAAAATCGGAACGATTGAAAAAGCCGAACAATTTATTAAAGATGCCTTAAGTGCAAAAGAAAAAGTTATGGGAATTGGTCACCGTGTTTATAAAGACGGGGATCCTCGCGCCGCAATTTTAAGAAAATTTTCACAACAATTAACCAAAAAAATTGGCAAACCAGAACTGTACGAAATATCCGCCATGATTGACGATACCATGCAAAAAGAAAAGGGTCTTATGCCGAATGTGGATTTTTATTCCGCTACGGTTTACCATGCTATGGGAATTCCGACCGATATCTTTACCCCTATTTTTGCAGTTTCACGGGTTGCGGGGTGGATAGCTCACGCTGAGGAACAGTATGAAAAAAATCGTATCTATCGTCCGCGCGCCAAATGGCAAGGTAAAGAAGGCTTAACTTGGAAGCCGGTTGATGCGAGATCGTGAAAATTTATTTTCTCATTTTTAGCTTAAGCTTTTCTACTTTGGTCGGTTGTGCACTGCTGACACAAAATCTCAAGGATCCAGAAGTCAAATTCCTGGATCTTTTGATTTCTCAAATATCAGCAGATACAGTTGATCTTGATTTAAAACTGAATGTCAAAAATCCAAATGATGTCGACATCAAAGTCAGTAAAATTACTTACGGCCTAACTTTAGCGGGACAACCCATGACGAATGGTATTTTTGCCAAAGAAGCTCGAGTGGGTGCTCACGAAAACCTAGAGGTCATTGTTCCTTTAAAATTTAAATACTCGACGATTGCGAATATCGTCACAAGTTTATTGAACCGGAACTTGTCTAAAACATACGAACTCAAAGGCGCAGTCGATTTAGGTTGGCTCTCGATTCCTTTCACGCAAAAAGGCGAAATCAAACTTCAATAACAAGGACAAAACGATGGCTTCTATTTTTACTCAGATTATCAACGGTGAACTTCCGTCCTATAAAATTTATGAAGATGAATTAATTATTGCAATCTTGGCACTCGATCAAGTCAACCCTGGTCATGTGATTGTTATCCCTAAGCGAGAGGTGAATCACTGGTTTGATGTTCCTGCAGATGCGTACACTCGCGTGGGTTTAATCGCGCAGAAAATTGCGCAAGCGCAAAAAATGGTTACCTCATGTCCCCGGGTCGGGACGATCGTAGCCGGATTTGAAGTGCCGCATTACCATCTTCATCTTATTCCGGCCTGGAGTATTCCTGACCTTGATTTCAAACGAGCCAAGCGATTATCTGATGATGAAATGAAATCGATACAACAAAAAATCGTCTCGGCGTTAGATCCTTTAATTAAAGGCTAACCAAATGCTGCCATTTTTGACTTTATTGATCAAAGACTGAGAGACAGCTCGGTCGATTGCAAAGCAGCCTTCGCTGACACCCAGCATTCCGTGTTCTTGAATATATCTATCTGAAACGTAATCAGCCGGATGGATCACAATAGAGCGCGCTTCGACATTTGAATTTGAAGACTCGATCCCAGCGACGCGAACCGAATATCCATTATGTCCGTCGTAAGTTTGCTTTACAAAATAAAGACCTAAAGAAGACATATTCGATCCCTGAATATTTGAGAAACGTTCGGCATAAAGTTGACCAGATCTAATTCCATGAGAGACCAAAAAGCTTTGCGTCGATCCTGTATCGGTTTGGATCAGAAAACCACGACGTTCCGTAGAAGGCTTACTGAAATCGACAAACGCCACATAATTTTTGTTAGGAATACTACCAGAGTATTTTTCGATGTATCCAGCAACCTTATTAATTTGATTTTGCGGAATCCCCACTCTTTGAGCGGCTTGAATAACCGTATTTTCATTATAGGCCGAAACCTTGAAACTGAAGATAAAAAAGAGAGATAAAAAAACGATTAATTTTTTCATGAGGTTTTCCTTTTGTAAGTTTAGTAAAATGCTAAAAGCAGACTTCCGTTTTTTAAAAGCGGGACCATATAATTTGAAACTTCCGGATTAAGACCGAAACAACCGTAAGTTGTTCCAATCATTCCGATGTTTTGAATAGTTTCCTCGGAAACCGAACTGTAAGGATGAATGACAATGGCGCGATTTTTCGCATTGGAATTTGTTCTTTCTAAACCCTCAACGCGTAGGGAGTGACCGAAAGTTCCGTAATAATCATTTTCGACGCGGTAAATTCCTAATGATGATTGTTTAGAATCGATAATGTTGGAAAACGTGCTGGCGTAAAGTTTTGCTCCAGAATTAATCCCGTGCGCGACCAAAAATGAATAGGCGGATCCGTTATTGGCGTTGATCATCAAGCCTCTTTTTTTCGAAGAGGGCTGGCGAAAATCGACAAACGTGACGTAGTTTTTATTTCGAAGGTTGTTTTCATTATTTCGGATGTAGTTCAGTAACCGATCAGCTTGGCCCGGGGGGATTCCATTTTTAAGCGCGGTATTTTTAACCAGAGTGAAGTTGAAATAGGCCTGGGCGAAATTCCCCACAAGCATAAGAAGCATAAAAGTCTTAAATGCATTTTTATTCGTCATGCTACAATTTAACCGGAAAAGCCTAAGCGAATCGAAAGAATACGTTTTAAATGTGGATTTTTTGGACTGAAGCATAGGTATTCAGAACTAAAGTCTAGGTTTTCGTTTTGAATCAATACGTCCAAAAATATAATTTCTAAAAAGAATGAATTCTGATAATCTAAACGAGCTGTTCATACAGCGCGAAAGGAGGTGATGTTATGGTTGAATCATTTGACATAACAATGGCGGAGGTGGCGACTTTATAGTCGCCGTATCTTCGCCATTGTTATAATAAGAGACTCATTGTTTGATGAGTTTCTGGGTCGGGCCGACGACACCATAATTGATCCAGTCGGCTCACCTCTTTATTTCTTCCTTACTTGCTTCTTTCTTGATATTGCTAAGTTCATGAACATTTCTTCTTATCTCACCAAGCATAATCCCTTCACTCAAGATGTTCTCTACACTCACCCGAAACAGAACCTGATGGATTTAGTGAAGGCCATTCAATTAGCTAACAAAGCTTATTCTGAATGGAAAAATTCAAGCTTAGATGATCGCCTTCAATTACTTGAAAAGATCAAAGCTCAATATGTCTTGAAAAAAAATGAAATTATTTTATCTGAAGCTTTAGATCAGGGCCTATCATTAGACTTTACTGCTCGCGCTAATTACCAAATCGGTTTGCAATTGCTGGAGCAATTCAAAACAGAATTAACCAGTCATCGTGATCTGGCAGCTTCTGATAAATTATTTTATGCTAGTGGTGTGGTGGCCGTTATTCTGTCTTGGAATTTATCCAATCGATTGTTTATTCAAAAATCCATTGCAGCCTTGATGGCGGGAAATACTGTGATCGTAAAAGTTTCATCAATCGCGATTTCGACTGCGCTCCAATGGCAGGAAATTCTGCACCTGGCCGGTGTAACTGAGGGCTTGATTCAATTCGTAATAAGCGATGCCACTGATTTTAAAAAATTGCTTGTCACCCATCCGGGCATTAAAGCAGTCACGGTTACCGGGAGTCTTGCAACGTGCGCCGCTATTTTAAAAACTCAAAACGAAGTGGCAGAACCGCAATTTAAAAAAATTCAAATCAACGGCGGAACCAAAAATACCTGTGTGGTGTTGGATGCTCCGGATTCAAAGAACACGCAGAAAGTTATGGAAACTTTTTTAATTGGCCAAGGGCAACTGGCTTGGAATTCTGCAAGATTATTTATTTTAGAAAAATTCCAGAAAGAATGGATTCAAGCTTTAGAGGATAGCTTTTGCGATTTGAAACCGTCAAACTCTGTCGAAGATCGTTCGTTATGGGGCCCAATCGTTAAAATTCACAACGCTGTAAAATATAACGACTATAAAAAACAAGCGGTTGATGATCAGGCTAAGATTATTTCGGCCAAAGCCGAATCAGTCGGGTCGCAGTTCGTTCCACCGCTATTT
>JACMMZ010000019.1 GCA_014378775.1 Pseudobdellovibrionaceae bacterium | reverse complement strand
TTCCCGGAGCAAAAGACCCAACGGTCGTCACCGGTAAAGATGAAAATATAGATTCAGCTCCGAAAAAAGAAACGCCGGAAATCGCTAATAAAACATCGGAAGATCCTACAACTGTTGCTCCACCAGTCGTCGTTACAGAAAAAAAATCAGACACAACTGAAGCGGTAAAAACTAAAGTCGATTCAGCACCAAAAGCTTGTCCAGAATCGATTGTCAAAACGACAAATGCGATGACAGCTTTATACAAAAAAATCAGTGATGAAGAAAAAGTTTCAACAACACCAGAAGCCGATAAAATAGCGGATTACAATGCTTACCTTAAATTGTGTTCAGCTTGGCCAACACTTTTCACAACGGAAAAAATTGAGTCGTGCGGTAGATACTCTTATGTTGAAGGAATGCCCGTTAATCTTTCCCTTAACGCGAAAAGTTCTGAAACCGGCTGCGTGAAGATAGCACTGGCCTCAACAGAATTAACCGGAAAAAGTAACGCTCTCTCATTGGCCGCCGCAAAAATTCAAGCGGAAAAAATGAAGAGCTTACGATCAGAAAAAATGGTTGTATCGACTGAAGCCAAAGAAATGTTTAACAAAGAAAACATCGGCTGGAAAATGTTTATCGTCGACGGCAATTTACAAACTGATTCAGCGTTGCTAACAGAAGCCTTGAAAGCGGACAAAGTTGCTTGTACTATTAAAGGGGCCTCGTTAGATAAATACACGACAGGTCAAAATGTCATTTTGTCTTTTTCTGCGGTCTCTGAATTAGTTTCAAGTGATGAAGCCGATCAAGTAAAAAAAGGTGTTGAGTTTGCAGTCAGAATTAAGGCGTCAGCTACGGATGCAACAGTCGAAGAAGCCGCTAAAGTGGCCGACGAAAAATTAGTGATGAACTGTTCGAACTTAGATCACAAAAATTTAAGTACATCGTTACTGAAAAAAGCTTTAGGTCAGCTTATTGCGGTAGCTCAGGCAGTTGAAATAAAAGTAGAATCGAAAGTTGAACCGAAAAAGTAAAAAGAAATCAAATTTTAAAGGAAAAAGCCGCTTCATAAAGGCGGCTTTTTTTATTCCTGATCTAAAGCCCGCGCAATGCGAGTTAACGATTCGGTCTCTTCCGCCCAGTATTTATAAGTATTAAATTCTGGAAATATTTTCGGAAAACTGGGATCACTCCAGCGATTTAATATCCATGCCGCATAATTGATAATCCGGTAGCCACGCAGGAGCGGGATCAGTGGCAATTCATGGAATGGAAAATGACGAAGTTCTTCGTAACCTAATACAAACTGTTTAAATTCATCGGTCTCTTGAAAATCGGTGTCTGGCATCAGCATCCACACATCTTGCACCGAAGGACCGTTCACGAAATCATCAAAATCCACTACAACGAAACCATCCGTCGGGGATTCTAAAATATTTCCGCGGTGAAGATCGCCGTGGGTACGGATCAGTTTGGTGTCTAACAGTAATTCATCTAAGCGCGAAAAAATTAACTCGGCCGCATCGAAATACTCGCCCCGAACTTCAGGCGAAACCTGATCATAAAGTTGATCTAACACAGCCCATTTAGAATCGTTGGAAGGGCCTAGGGTCGGGCGATTCAAGGCAATCGAGCGCTCGGCAATGTTATGCAACTGACCCAGCCAGCGCCCCATATGTTTGAAATGGACCGGCATCAATTCTTGTAGCAACCGCCCGCGGATTTTTTCAAAAAAGGTAAAATAAATTCCATCAAATTCATCCACCGTGGTGCCATTTTTCATTGTGTACGCGGTGGCCACCGCCAAGCTTTCGTGTTTCAACTCTGATTCAAAAGCGTGTTCATCTAATAAAGTTTCGCGGCTCCAACGCCCAGGACGGTAGAATTTCGCAATAATTTCTGTCATCGGATAAGCGCTACTTGGTTCTAATTTAATATTAAAAACGCGGTTTTCGTAAGAATTAAGCTGCAATATTTCGCCGGTGGGGATGAAACCATTTTTTTCGACGCAGTTTAAAATGGCGTCGGGACTGAGTTGATAAAAGTTAAGGCTTGGGGGCTTTTGCATGGGTGGAATATATCTGGAGATAGCTAGAAGTTCTACATTTATGATGTCGTAAATGGTCTCTTTATGAGAATCGCGCACGCCTAATACTCTATATTTCAGTAGGATGGGCATTGGATTAGCATATTAGATATTTAACTACCCCTGGAGGTTTTATGAAGTCATTTAAAGTAACCCGCGTTTCTCATGCATCTTTTGCATCATCACTATCTATATTATTGTGTGCAGCCGTAATTAGTAGTTGTGGATCGAGCAAGGATTCAAAAAAATCGGGAACTCCGACAATTGGTTCAACCACCGGTGCTCCACCAAATGGCCATACAAATGATGGTGTTCCACAAACTTCAACCCCTCCAGGTCAAGTTCCTCAATCATCTAATTGTCTTCCTCAATCTACAGGAGCCAACGGCGCTCCGGTGGGAACAGAACCAGCAGCTCCGATTGGACGAGTTTCAGTTAGCCCAAGTTCAGGAAATAATTCGAGTTCAACGAATCCAACAGAATCCGGTACATCCACTCCGGATTTCAAAAATTCAAAAGTTATTACAACTGGCGGAAAATTAGGTGATTTGAATTACACCTCGGCTTCTGATGATGGATTGATGGAAGCTTTCAGAATGAATGCGTCTGGTGTCGGTGCAGAACAACAAAAATTAAATAAAAATATTGCTCAAGCTATTCTGGGAGCACGGCTTTTAAAAAGCGGATCAGATATGAGTCTTGATATCGCTTTAAATGAAGGATCGGTCCCTAAGATCGTTCGCTTAAAAGCCACCACTGATGGAAATAAAATGAAATTAAGTTTATTATCAAGTACAGCTGATTCAGAATTCCAAGGTGGTTTTTTAAAATGTTTAGAAGCATCGTGTGAAGATGCTTACGCCAAAATTAAAGTTGAAGGTGGATACGCACGTATTATTTTCCGCACGACAAATATGAATAATAATTTCCGTATCCAAGAAAAAATCACTGATGCGGATTTTACAAAATGGACTTCATATATTTACAATACGATTCAAGGAACTAGCACCACTGCTACCATCGCTTCAGTCCGGGCCTCTTCTTATGAAGTGTTAAATGGTAAAGCTTCGATGGGAGTTCAATTATTAACCAACGATAAAGAAGCCTTCAGCTTAGCGACTCCGTTATTAGCTCCTGAAGTTGGAACGGCGTTATCGGTTGCGGCCACTAAATATGCGGATCCTTCCGTGAATTATAATTTGCCGGGTACGGGCGGAAAATCGTTCATCCTTTCAAAATTGGTTCAAGCCGTGAGTTTGACTAAAAATAATGGTCAAGGTGCAGTCGAGTTGAAATTGTCGATCGGTACCGGCGCGATCTGGATGGTGTTGTCTCGTGTTCCAAAAGTGACGATGACACCGGCAGACGTTAAAGCTTTCGAAGCGACTTTTCCGCAAGCTTTCTAAATTCAATACATAAAAGCGTACGAGTTACGCTTTTATGTGATTTTTTTCCAGGTCATTCTGACTCCGAAATCCTGGGCTCGTATATTGCTTTGTTGATCTTGATAGGTCTAACAAACAACACATCGGGGGTCTTTATGTTTTCAGCTCACATCAAAAAAGCCATTTTATCCATCCTTTCAGTCTTTTTTCTCACATCTTCGATATCCTTAGCTTCTGATGGCATTGCGCCAACATCTTCTGCTTCGAGCGAAACGATTGTCGTGCTACGCGTGTTTCTCAACCGAAACATCACCAACCAGTCGATTGATTTACGACAACTCTTTAATCTTCAGCAAAATTACGCCGGCTACCGCGTGGTCGCTGTTGCAGCTTCCGCTTTGCCAAACAACCCTTACGGGGTCACTGTGAGTTTGTTGGTGAACGGCTACGCAATGGCCAGTCAATTTAATCCGGGACGGGCGATTTACTTGGCTCCGGCCAGTGTCGTTCGCTTGAATCGCGTGGGGACAAAGTTTCATTTAGCGATTCAGGGTTCTACCTATATTCAAGAAATTCGGATTCAGTTGTCCCGCTATTAATTTTTAAAAGCTTGGCCACCGCAGGATATTTTGGTTGTCAATCAGCTGACCTCATGAGATGAATTTCATGAGGTTTTTTTAGGATGGTGAAAATGCAAAATTCGACAGAAGTGTTAACTCAAAACACAACAAATTCAGATAGTTCCTTAAATGCTCCGTTAGTCGCAGATTATATGGATTACCGCCTATTTCTAGCCGATTTTTACCGCCACAAAAAGGATTCGACCAAGCATTTACTGCGCCCTTATAACTACGCCATTTTCTCGGCGGCGGCTGATATTAAGTCGCCCAATTATCTTAAAATGATCATCGAAGGTAAGCGAAATCTATCCCACGACATGATCGGAAAATTCGCCAAAGCTTGTTCACTGAATAAATCACAGTCCGATGAATTCAAACTGCTTATATTATTTAATCAATCTGAAGACCCGGCCGATCGCAATTACGCCTTGAAGCAATTATCAGAGTACCGGGTCGATCAAAAACTAAAGCACGGCGAATTCGACCGTAAAGTTTTTGATAAAGTTCCCAATTGGATTGGATGGATCATTTACGCCTTAGCTGACCAACAAGGAGTTTCCTTTGACGTGGCTCAGTTGAAAAAGGCTCTGCGTGGCAAGGCCTCGGAAACTGAGATCAATCATGCGCTTAATCAATTACTCACCAGTGGTGAGCTCGTGAAGGATCCTCAAACAGGAACGATCACCAAGGGACAACCGAAAGCAGTGGCTGAAGAAATTCCTCCGGCTTTGATTCGTAAATTACAAATGCAGCTGATGTATTTAGGTTTAGAATCTCTTTATCAAGATGAACCCGATCAACGTGAATTCGGGTCATTGACGCTTTCTCTGACAGAAAAAGAATTCAACGAAATTAAATTTAAATTAAGACAATTAAGAAAATCGCTACACAAAGAAAATTCCATTGCTCGAATGAACGATAAAGGTGAGCGTGTGTATCAATTGAACCTTCAACTTTTTCCGGTCAGTAATGCATTAAAATTTAGCAAAAATGAAGCTCTTTCAAATGCCGCTAAAAACTACAATGCCTAAATTCTGACATAAATATTTTTTAAGTTTAGACTAAATTTTTACAGATTTCAGTGTCATAGAGGCACTGGAAAACCATGTGGTTTGTGGAAAACTCTGGGGATTTGGTTGATAACTCCCTCTCAAAATGACAATTTTTGCCAAAGGTCTAGATTTCGCCAGCAAAATTCCAACGCATAAAAATGTGATAAAGATTACGACACCAAGAAAATTTGGCGTGCTTCGGATGTAAAAATTCTGTCACAATCTTACAGAATTAGTATAAATATTCGATTGCTAAAAACCTTGAAAAATCGTGAAAAAAGACTACAGAACCATGTCAGTCAGATATCCTTAAAGCTGTCCCAAAAAAGAAATCAGGAGTTCTCATGCCCGAATTAGCCGAAGTGGAAGCCGTTCGTCAGCGCATCGATTCACGCTTAAAGAAAAGAAAAATAAAAGAAATCGTGGCTGATCCCAGCGATCGTTATCTTTTTGCATTCGCTTCCATCTCAGATGTTACAAAGGCTTTAAAAAACGCAACAGTCATCGGCACCGGTCGTAAAGGTAAATACTTCTGGATTGAGCTGAATAAAAAGCCTTGGCCGCTATTTCACTTAGGTATGACCGGAGATATTATTATTTTAGATGAAAAAACAGAAAAAGAACGGCTGTGGTTTTGCCGGCTGATTCTTAAGTTCGACAAAGGCCTCGAGATGGCCTTCATCGATCCACGGCGCTTTGGCCGCATGTGGCTGACCGATGATCCAAAGACTCACCCCCGGATTCAAAAATTAGGATTTGATCCGCTGATCGATTTTCCCAACGTTAAAGTTTTGAGTGAAAAATTACAACGCCGGAAAAAAGCCATTAAGGCCGTCTTATTAGATCAAAATTTATTCGCCGGCGTTGGAAACTGGCTGGCGGATGAAATTTTGTTCCAGGCCAAACTTTCTCCGCATCATTTGGCTTGCGATTTAACCCCATCGCAGATCAAAGCTTTACATAAACAGGTGTTGGCGGTGGTCAAGAAAGCCGTGTCCGTTAATGCCGATTACACGCGTTTTCCGAAAGCCTGGTTGTTTCATCATCGGTGGGGGAAAAAGAAAAATGCTCAAACCAGTCGCGGTCACAAAATAATTCACCAAGAAGTTGGCGGGCGCACCACCGCCTGGGTGCCGGGGTATCAGAAGTAATTAGGATTATTGCCTCGAAATTGGGGAAATAAACTCTTTTATTTTTTATAAACGATTTTAACCACAAGTCATCCGGGGTCCTAGAATTGCATTACCTATTCGTATCATCATCACCTCAGGAGGTAATATGGATACTGAAGTAAGTAATGCCGATAAAAAACTTTCAAATAAATACAAATCGGAACTGCCAAACGAAATTATCGAGGACCAGACTAAAAAGATTCCGAATCTTTTATTTTTGGGTTTAAGTGTAGTTAGCATGATTGGTGCTGCCGCTTTGACGGCTTCAAATAGTTCAAAAAGAAAAAATTTAGGAAGTTTTGTGGGTCTATGGGCGCCGACGTTTCTTTTGTTCGGTCTGTACAATAAAATGGTCAAGATCGAAGACGAGATTCTCAGAAGCAAAATGCATTAATTAAAAGTAAAAGATTTAATTAAGTA
>JACMMZ010000170.1 GCA_014378775.1 Pseudobdellovibrionaceae bacterium | reverse complement strand
TCCAAAGGAAGATTATGAGCACAACTAGCTTAAAAACAAGCCGAAAACCAACTGAAAATCCTGAAATATTTAAAGCCCGTCGCAACAAAGTCACCAAAGCTATTTTAGCTCAGGATGGAGTCGCGACCGCTTTGATCGTAGCTTCTCATCCGGAACTTATTCGTAACGATGATGTTCTTTATTTACATCGCCAGGATTCAAATCTCTATTACCTGACCGGATTTGAAGAGCCCGAAAGTATTTTATTATTACGCCCCGGTAAAAATCCTGAATCAGTTATGTTTGTGCGAAACAAAAATGTTGAACGTGAAACTTGGGATGGTTTTCGTTTTGGTCCCGAAGGCGCGCAAAAAGAATTTGGTATCGATCAGGTTTATTCGATTGACCAATTCGTGGCTAAATCAACCGAATTATTATCGGGTTTTGAAAATGTCTACTACCGAATGTTTAAAAACACTGAAGTCGATCGCCAATTTGAAAGTCTTTTGTTAAATTTGAAGCGATCGTTTGGTCGCTCCGGTTACGGCTTACTGACCGTCCAAGACGCGGATACATTTTTGGGTGAATTTCGTCTTATCAAAGATCACACAGATCTTGCTAATCAACGGAAAGCCTGTGAAATTTCAGCTCAGGCTCACGTCAAAGCGATGAAAGGCACAAAGCCAGGAATGTCGGAGCGTCAAGTTCAAGCGCTTTTAGTCGCTGAGTTTTACAAAAATGGAGCGGCTCGTGAAGGCTATAATCACATTGTTGCCAGCGGAAATAGTGCGACAACTCTTCATTATAATTTCAACGACCAAGTTTGCGAAGACGGGGAATTGTTACTGATCGATTCCGGAGCCGAATACAATTATTATTCCGGCGACATCACACGATGTTATCCGGTAAATGGAAAATTTTCCCCCGCGCAAAAAAAAGTTTATGCTGGAGTTTTAAAAATACAAAAAGAAATTATTAATTTTATCAAACCGGGAATTTTTTTTAAAGATCTTCACGAAATGGGAACAAATCTTTTGATCGATTTGATGTTTGAATTAAATCTTGTCAACGGACGTAAAGAAGATGTTCTGAAGTCTTTAGAATATAAAAAATATTATCCTCATGGCGTAGGTCACTGGTTAGGTATGGACGTGCATGATGCAGGTCTTTATTTTATCAAAGGAAAGCCGCGCCCGATCGAAGCGGGTATGGTCTTTACCGTAGAGCCCGGACTATATATTCCAGGCGCCGATAAGACGGCCCCGGCGGAATTACGCGGAATTGGAATTCGCATCGAAGATAACGTGCTTGTTACAGATAAAGGTTGCGAAGTGTTAACTTCGACAGTCCCAAAGGAGATCGCTGAAATTGAAGCGATTGTCGGGACAGACTTTAATTAGTCTTGAATAACTCATTCATTTAGATTGATATTTTCTTCTCGGATAAGTTTTTTTGTTTTCACATCAAACCACATAAATTGCACCACCAGCGGTGCCGTTTTGTCGCTTTCATTTGTAAATAAATTAAGTTCTAAATAAACTTCTGACAATGGATCCAGCGGAGTTTTAATTTTTTTTATTAATTTCACATTTTCTTGATATTTATGATTGGCGTTTTTTAAATAATTTCGCACCTCTACCCGAGCCGGCACCTTTTTAAATTCTAAAATTTTACGTTTAATATCAGCGGTTATTCCAATTTCTGAAGCTGCTGGCCAAAGAGAAAGCTGAGCCCTTTTTTCACAGGAAAAAAATGACAAGGCCCAAAGCAAAATGAAACCGAGGATTTTTTTCATCAAATAAACCGATGCCCTAGCCAATTATTTTTTTCAGCATAATTCAAGAGTTCGAATTCAGTTTTATACATATGATCATCTCGAGAAGCAGCACTAACTGCTAATCGAGTGTGCGTCGCAGCTTTCAAAAGTTCAAAGTCGCCCATGCTATTACCGCTACATAAAAAAGGCGCGGTGCCTTCGGTTTTTTGCAACAGTGCTTCCACTTTGCCTTCGCGGTAGGTGATCGGTAAAATCCCGCGATCGGTGATAACGCCATCTTGAATTTCGGTTTGTACCCCGATCACATTCGATGCTGAAATACCTAAAGCCTGAGCCCCAGGCTCGACCGCCCATTTAATCGAAGCGGTGATAATGTAAACTTCGACGCCGTTATTCGTCAGCAATTGAATCAGTTTTTGTTGATCTTTAAAAATAGGGTTGGGTTGAATTTCATTGAAAGCTTGTTTGGCCCATTCGCGAACCTGTTCTAATTTCTTATTTTTATTAATTTGAGCCAGCCATAAAAAAGCCTCGCGAGGATCTCTTTCTTTCATGGTTAAATAGAAATCAAAAGCTTGCGGCGGTAAATCAACAAGTCGATGGTCGATTTGATATTGAAAAAAATTTTCTCCAAGATCGGCATCCCACAAAGTTCCGTCAGCATCAAAAGCCGCGACTTGTTTTTGACCGGAGGATTTTAATGTATCAATATTTTTTTGAATCTGGGTCCAGTAGTGCTCAGGGTATGGTTGGTAATTCATGCCATGAGGTTATTCTTTTATTGTGTACATTTCAAGGAACTCATATCAGACTAGATCCATATGAAAGTTGATTATCGCATTGCTCAATTGGCTGATTTAGATACTGTCTATCAATTTGCCGAAGCTCGACTCAAAGTTGAAATTCCTGACGATATGGAGCGTATGATTCAGATCTGGAATTCACGCTTTCGCAAAGAATCATTAGAACATTATCTCAAATTAGGCTGGAGCTTCATCGCTGAAGACGATTCGCAAAACTGCCTAGGCTATTTTTTAGGCCAACCCCTGCTATTTGTGGAAGGCCACACCCAAACACTTTGGATTGAAGACGTTCAAGCACAAAGCCCCGAGATCAGCGCCGAATTGATTGAAATTTCCTATAAATTATCCCGGGATAAACATTTTCAAAAAGTAATTTTATCACCGACCGCACAGGTTTTTTTAGAAACTAAAAATATTAAACATCAGCCTTCGCTACCAACGATCTGGTGTAAGACTACAAAATGAAAATCTTTTCAGCCAAAACTCGCAGCGAAAATATCCAAAAACTTCAAAACGAAGAATTTGATTTACTAATAATTGGCGGAGGGGTTAACGGAGCCGGAGTAGCTCGAGACGCCGCTTTGCGTGGATTGCGCGTCGCTTTAGTTGAAGCCAATGATTTTGCATACGGAACATCATCTCGCTCTAGCAAATTAGTTCATGGCGGGATTCGCTATTTAGAGAACATGGAATTCAAATTGGTCTTTGAAGCTTTAAGCGAACGAGGCAAATTATTTTCTTTGGCCCCGCAGCTGACCCATCCGTTACGCTTTGTTATTCCGCTTTATAAAAATAGCCGAGTGGGAATGTTTAAAATGGGCCTAGGCATGATTTTGTATGATGCTTTGGCTTTATTCAATACCCCGGAAACCCACGAGCGTTTAAATCCTCGCGAAACTGTCGAACGCTATCCTATCGTGAACAATCAAGGGCTGGTCGGATCTTATGTTTATTCTGATGGGTACATGGATGACGACCGCCTTGTTCACGAAACTTTAAGATCAGCTCACGAAGACGGCGCTGTGTGCGTGAATTACGTCAAAGTAACTTCAGCTGTAAAAGAAAGTGGAAAAATCGTGGCTTTAGAAGTCCTTGATTTGAAAACGAAGAATAAATTAACCATTAAAACCAAACACGTGGTTAGTACCGTGGGGCCTTGGACTGATTTAGTCGGTGAAAAGCTCGTTGAAAAATGGAAAAATATTTTACGTCCGACCAAAGGCATTCATCTTACTTTTTTAAAAGAAAAATTAAATCTCCAAAGTGCGGTGGTTATGGCGGCTGAAAAAAGCGAACGTATTGTGTTCGCAATTCCGCGCCACGAGATGGTGATCATTGGAACAACGGACACTGATTACAAAGATCATCCCGAAAATGTCTCCGTGACAGCCGAAGATGTCGAATATCTTTTAAAAGTAACGAACCAGTATTTCCCCGGTGCGCGGTTAACAGCCAAAGATATCGTATCCTCTTACGCCGGCGTTCGTCCGTTAGTCCAAGATGATTCTGCCTCTGAGGGAAAAACCAGTCGTGAACACACCATTTTGCATGATGACAGCGGCATTACCTTTGTCGCCGGTGGAAAATACACCACCTATCGATTGATGTCAGAAGATATCGTAGATCAAGCTCTGAAGTTTTTTCCCATTGAAAAACGTGTAACACTTAAACGCTGTGATACGACTCAGGCTTTAAATGAATTCACCACTGAAGAAAAATACGCTGAGGCCCTAAGTGAAACAAAAAATTTAGAAGACAGTATTCAACATCAGTTAGCCATCAGATACGGAATGGAATACAAAAATATTTTATCCACCTATTACGGAAAATACGCAACATATTGGCAATTTGAAGCAGCTCATGCCATTCATTCCACCATGTGTTTATCCATCGGGGATTTCTACTGCCGCCGCGTACCGCTTTTCCTGTCGCAAAAAGATCACGGGCTTTCACTTTTAAATGAAATCAGTGATGTATTTAAAAAAGAATTATCATTATCACCAGATGAAGTAGAAAAGCAAAAAACTGAACTGTATGATCACATCAAAAAAGAATTGTCTTGGATGACATCTTTCAATTTAGAACCTTTGAAGTCCTGATCCGAATTCAACCAATTCAAAATTTTACGCGGATTCTGAATCACTCCCATGGTGTCGAGAACATGAAGCAGTAAATCATTTTGACCTAAGATCCCGTTAAGCGTGCTGTAGATATAAGATTCACACATGAAGGCCAGTCCGGCTTCAACCGGATTTCGGTAAATGTATTTATAAGTATTTAAATACTGCGAATAGTTTTTGATCGGTTCGACTAAAATTTCTTGCGGACACTTTTGACCTAATAATTCGAGT
>JACMMZ010000169.1 GCA_014378775.1 Pseudobdellovibrionaceae bacterium | reverse complement strand
TTAATTGGTGGCTCTATTTTAATGCTTCAATTTCAAAATTGTAGTCAAACACAATTTTCAAAGACGTTGGGTAGCGAGGCCGGCAAAGTTTCCTCTCAGGTTAGCTCAACGGATCCAGTCACTCCACCCGGACCAGGGGGACCTTGTGTTATCGTTACAGATCGCGATAATAATGTTGTCTTGATCGAAGGCGAAAAAGATCCAGTTTCTTCTACTGATCCAGGCCAACCGCCGGTGGTTGTCACTGATCCTGATAAAAATGTTAATACCGTTTCAATCGAACCTAAAAAAGATCCAGTTTCTTCTACTGATCCAGGCCAACCGCCGGTAGTTGTCACTGATCCTGATAAAAATGATAATACCGTTTCAATCGAACCTAAAAAAGATCCAGTTAAAGTCATAGACAATGTAGTTTCGAACATCGAAGACAGCCAAGATCCGTCCGAGGGCTTAAGCTGTAATGAAATGTCGAAAAAGTATAAAAATAAAATTGATATATCGAAGCTGACGGACGGAAAGATTTCGTATTTGCGCGGGAAAAACTTTCTTTACAGCTCAACGGGATATTCTACTTTTGGTGAAGTAGAGATTGATAATGCAAATGGACGGACGATACTGTGCGGAGTGCATATACGACGTATTAAAATGAAGGTTGGACGATTAGATTTGATCAAATCTACGGTCGATGTCATCGAAAAACAATCAGGCGTGATTCGTCAAGATTCAGATTCGCTTATTCGCAAGTTAAATTAATATTAATTGAGTGGCCGCAATTAATTTTGCGGTCATCCCACCCCGGCTAGAGCCTGTGGACCATAAGATTTCAAAAGCTCTTCGCGAATCAAAGAATGTTCTTTCCGTTTAAGATCAGGATCTTGTTTTAACATTTCAAAAGCGCTGTCCCGGGCCAGTTTAAGCAATTCAAAATCACGAACCAAGTTAGCCATTTTAAATCCGGCAAGGCCGGATTGTTTTGACCCCATAAATTCGCCGGGTCCGCGAATTTCTAGATCATATTCAGCTACTTTAAAACCATCGTTAGTTTTTTCCATGAATTCAACCCGACTTCGGGTATCCACGCTAACGGCATAGCCCATGATCATGACACAAAAAGATTTGTGTTCGCCCCGCCCGACACGGCCGCGCAATTGATGCAGCTGCGATAATCCAAAACGTTCTGCATGTTCAATAATCATCATGTTCGCGTTGGCCACATCCACACCGACTTCGATCACCGTGGTTGAAACGAGAACATCCAGATCGTGCTTTCGAAATAATTGCATAATTTCATCTTTTTCTAATGCTTTCATTTTTCCGTGAAGTAAGCCAAAACGAATATTTGGAAATTGTGTTTTTAATTTTTCGAATTCGTCGGTGGCATTTTTTAAATCTATCTTTTCCGATTCTTCCACTAAGGGATAAACCACATAAGCTTGTCGGCCTTTAGCAATTTGCTCAGCCATGAATTGTACCGCCGCATTTCGTTTGGATTCTTGAATCACGCGGGTTTGAATCGGAGACCTTCCCTTGGGCATTTCGTTGATAATCGAAACATCTAAATCCCCGTACACCGTCATGGCCAAGGTTCGTGGGATAGGTGTCGCCGTCATAATTAAAAAGTGGGGACAATATCCTTTGCTTTTTAAAATACTTCTTTGAGCAACACCAAAGCGATGTTGTTCATCGATGATGACTAAAGCTAGATTTTTAAATTGCACCCAATCTTCGATCAGCGCATGCGTCCCGATTAAAAAATGAATTTCACCTGAGCTCAGCTTCTCCATCAGCTCTTTTCGCTCTTTAGTTTTTGATTTACCGGTCAACAGACCGATTTTCACTCCTAAAGGACCTAATTGTTTTTCGGCATTTCTAAAATGCTGTTCCGCTAAAATTTCGGTCGGCGCCATCAAACAAGATTGAAAACCACTTTCAAAAGAGCTTAAGGTAGCTAAAAAGCTGACTAACGTTTTCCCCGACCCGACATCCCCTTGTACTAACCGGTTCATTGGACGACCCGATCCAAGATCTTGTTTAATTTCTTGATAGGCCGTAACTTGTGCGCCCGTTAATTCAAAAGGCAATGACTTGACCAAATCTGAAGACAATTTCGACTGATTCTTAACCACGATGCCTTTTTCTTTTTTCAGATTCGATTTTTTTGAAGCTAAATAAAGCTCTAACCAAAAAAATTCTTCAAAGATAATTCTTCGGTGAGCCGACGATCGATTTTCATTATACAATGAAGCCTCGGACATGTTCGGATGATGAATTTCATGCAGAGCTTGTTCGTTCGTGATCAAGTTATGCTTTTGTAAAAGACTTTCTGGAAATTTTTCTGGACTCCATTCTTTTAATTGAAGAAAACAATTCTGAATAAATTTTTGAATTTTTCCGGAGCCGATGCCTTCGTGTTCGATGTAAATCGGAATGAGGGCATCTTTAATTTCCTCGTTGGGATCGATGTCGCGCATATCCGGATGGTGGAATTCTAAACGCCCACGGTAATTAGTAACTTTACCGACCACGCGAATTTCAGTTCCAGCTTTGAAGCGTTCAAAATAACCCTTGTACGGCACGCGAAAAAATTTACACCGAATTTGACCGGAGGAATCTCGCACCATGATGTCATAAACCTTACGTGAGGATTTTCCCATGTTGTAATTTGAGACACTCACGACAAAAGCCTTAAGACTGACAATATCCCCGTCTTGCAGGGTCGCGATGAGGCGCGCTGCTCTTTGATCCTCGAAGGCTCGGGGGTAATTTTTAATGAAGTCACCGACGGTTCTGTAACCATTGCGGCCGAATAACGATGCTAATGCTGGACCCACCCCTTTTACGAACTGTAAATCAGAGTCTGGACTTAAGTTACGTTTATAGGCCGAGCTATTCATATTTTCCTATTTCAAGCCGATAAGAAAGATATGTCAACGATTGGATATTTCAGAATACGCTTAACAACTTTAATCGGAACTTCCGAGCTGCCGTTTAATGTTTACATATTAATCGATGAAAAAGTTATTCTTTATGTTAAAGCTGGCGACAAAATTCCTAAACAAAAAATTTTAGATCTACACGCTAAAGACTCCGGTGAATCATTTTTATTAGCGGTCAAGGACAAAGAAAAATATCAAGATTACATTCGAGACTTGATGAATTCAAGCCAGTTTCCGGACAGCGAAAAGGCTATCATTTTGAAAGAAAGCTCGATCGCGATTCTAGAAGATCTTTTTGATAACCCCGATGTGAAGCAAGCTCTAGCAGAATCTCGTCCGATCATTGCAGATTTGATTAACTTCATGAACAACGCTCCGAACGAAATGGGAAATTTAATTACCTTATCAGGTCATGATTTTTATACTTACAACCACTCGTTTGACGTTAGTATTTATTCTTTAGGTTTAGGTCAGACTTTAGGATTTAGTAAAACTGAATTAGAAGAGCTCGGCTTGAGTTCACTTTACCACGATCTTGGCAAAAGACTGGTCCCACTTGAAATATTATGTAAAAAAGGTTCCTTAGATGATAACGAATGGGTCCAAATGCGCATGCATCCCCAGTTCGGATTAAAAATCCTCAACGAATATGATAATATTTCTGATGCGATTAAAGCCGCTTGTTACGAGCACCATGAATCTTGGGCTGGTGGTGGATATCCGCAGGGAATATCTAAGCATGAAATCCACCCTTTCGGTCGCATTGTTTCCCTAACCGATACTTATGATGCTATGACCACTCAGCGATCTTACAATACACCCATGAAACCGGCGGACGCTCTTAATTTAATGAACGGAAATTTAGCCCAAAGATATGACCCCGATATGCTTCAGGCCATGTATTCGGTCTTATTTAAAATGAAAAAAGAAGCGGCTTAGTCTTCGCCTAAAGTTTTGATTTTATATTTCGCCTGCGAACTGCAGGTTGTCTCTACGCCCTCTTTAACACAACTCATTTTTCCACAGGTGACCGAAATAATTTTGTTATCTTTGTTGTCTATTCGGAATTCTTTTTTCCATTCGTTACATTCTTTTTTCCAATTGATTTCCGCCGATTTTGCCACCACATCTTTATCTCCGGACAGATCATGCTCACCATCCGTGATCACATAATGACGGTAATGATTTTTTTTCCCTTTTTCGATCGAAATCGTCGTGTCTTGATAGGTATCGATCTGATTGACTTTCACACCCACTTCAGCAGAAAAAACTTGAAATGAAGCGAAAAATAAAACAACTGATAATATTTTTTTCATAAAAACTCCTGATTACTTTTTATTTTTGGTTGATGCTTTTTTGGCGTTGGTTATAAATTCGGCCACTTTGACCGCATCAGTGAGTGGATCCACGTCATGGTCAATCTTACGAATAATAAGTTGATCATCTAAAATGAACGTCCACCGTTTAGCCATTTTCATCATTGGCATTTTCGCGCCATAAGCGGTCGTAATCGTGCCTGTTGCATCCGAAACTAGAGAAAATTTTAAACCGTGTTTTTTATGAAAGGCCGCTTGTTCGCTGACCGGATCCATACTAACGCCGTAGACCTCTGTTCCCAAAGCGGTAATTTTTTTAATATTATCGCGAAACGCGCACGCTTGGGTGGTGCAGCCCGGAGTATCGGATTTCGGAAAAAAATAAAGAACCGTCCACTTCCCTTTTTGATTTTCTAAATTGAAATCATCTCCGGAATGTAATTTGGCTTTAAAGCGCGGGGCAGGATCATTGACTTTCAGCTCAACGGCATAAAGTGATGAAGTTAAAAGAAGAATCGAAAATAGGGCCGTGATATCTTTAATTTTTTTCATCCCATGAGCCTAAGTGAACCCGATTTTAAAATCACTGGTTATCACCGGCAACGCAATATCCCGTACTTTAAATTTTGACTTTAAACCCTTAAATCCGTTAAGAAAATTCGGCCCCGGACGCATAAATTATTCAAAGAAAGCCTAAATCAAGTCCTTCCACCCGCTCAAAACCTTTCGCCCCGCAAAAAGGACTAGCCAAATCGGCCTAAATCGATTAACTTCAAGACTCAACGTTAAGGTCTGTTTTGAGTGAAAAAGCATTGGGCTCGTTCTTCTCTTAGTGGCAATTACCCTATCCTAAGGAGGAATTCATGGGCAAAAAAATATACGTAGGAAACTTATCATACAATATGGACGATCAAACACTTGGACAAGTGTTTTCAGCGTTCGGAACTGTTGAATCAGCTCGCATCGTAACTGATCGCGAATCTGGACGCAGCAAAGGCTTCGGCTTTGTTGAAATGTCTTCTGATTCAGAAGCAACAGCTGCAATCGATAAATTAAATGGAACTGATCAATTAGGTCGTTCTATGAATGTTAGCGAAGCAAAACCAATGGCTCCTCGCGAAAATCGCGGCGGTGGCGGCGGTGGTAACTTCAGAAACAACCGTTACTAATAATGTCTAAAGATGATTTGGTAACTCTGACTGGCAAAATCTCAGATATGTCAGGTGGAGGAGTTTACCACATTCTTTTAGAAAACGGATTGAATATCAAAGCTCGTCTTTGTGGAAAAATGAAGAAATTCAATATTAAAGTGGTGGTCGGAGACTCTGTAGACGTGGGAATTTCCCCGTACGATCCGACTCACGGTTTAATAACCCACAGACACAAAGTAGTCAGAGGCTAAATCCCCTTTTCAAATAGATCTTTTAAAGAGGCTTAAAGTTTTACTTTAAGCCTCTTTTTTTTTACTATTGCGATCTGAATTAACGACAATAATCTTCCGGCCATTTTTTATTTTTAGGGTAACCGTTCACAAAACATTTTTGAGCTTTGTTCAAGATAAATTCTTTTTGGACATCCACCCCGAGTTTCAATTCCCACAAAGGTTCGGCCTGAATCTCTGCAAAGTTTCCGTGTTTCATTTTACGAACTTGATCTAATGAATACATGTAAACTTCATTTACTTCTAAGTTATTCAACATCCATTTCCATTTTTTATTTTCAATGGAATCTTTTTGAGATCCGATCAAAATAATTTTTTTGGCTGGGCTAATTCCTCTTCGCGACAAACGTTCAATCATACTTTGCAGATTTGAATCAAAGTATCGTTTTTGATTTTTTGGTTTTGCTAAAGGATTTTGTAAAACTACAAAATCATCGACTAATAAATTGGTCGAACCCTTGATGTTAAAACTGGAAAAATCTAAAGCCGAGCGTGTATCCACTAAAACCGTACGGGCCGCGAAGACATCAACAGATTCTTCCAAGGCGGTTGTCGGAGCTTGCTGACAGCCGTAAAGTAAACCAACTAATAAAAAAAGCTTCATGAATCGAATCATTTGTTGTGAGAGATCTTCATCGTGGGAAAGAAAATGATATCCCGGATACTAGGACGATCGGTTAATAACATCACTAAACGCTCTATTCCGATCCCTACGCCGCCCGTTGGTGGCATCCCGGTTTCGATTGCATGCAGAAAATCTTCGTCCATAGGGTGGGCCTCGTGGTCGTGACCGCGTTTTGATTCCTGATCCTTTAATCGAGCGCGCTGCTCTTCGGGATCATTTAATTCTGAATATGAATTTCCTAATTCCATGTGAGCCACAAACGGTTCAAAGCGCTCTACCAGTTCAGAATTTTCACG
>JACMMZ010000168.1 GCA_014378775.1 Pseudobdellovibrionaceae bacterium | reverse complement strand
TAATTATGAAATTAGAACCGCACCGGTAGCTTTAATTGCTCGCTGGGTAACGCTCGATTTCTCATTTAATATAAATAACCAATGGGCCCTAGGTCCTTCCGTTATTATCTATGCGGCACCGGAAATAGGAAACATGTTTACGCCCAGCTACAATGGAACTGCCGTCGGAGCGCATGCTTATTACTATTTTAATTCATTTTCAGACGATAGTTGGTATTTCGGAAATCACGCCTTTTATGAGAATTATGAATCCTATCCGCATGCTTTTAACGGTCATTACGAATTTAAAGGATTTAAATTTAATTCCAAGGCTGGTTATCAATTAGTAATAATGTCAGGTTTCAGTTTTCTTTTGGGTTTAGGAGCTGAGTACAGAAACTACGACCAAAAAAATATAGACGATTCAAACGGCGCAAACACGCCGAAGTTTAAAGACTACCAACCAGTGGTGGGATTTATTGAAGCCAAAGTTGGATACAAGTTTTAATTCAAGTTTTTTTATTTAAAGAGAATACGAGGGTGTCTCGGCCAACACCCTGCTCGGTCAAATCATTTTGAATAAGACTTTCCAATTTATAATTCAAGCGCTTGGGAACGGATGCTGATTTAATATTTAATGTCGAACAGCGAATTTGGACACAATTGAAACCCGCATCAAAAGCCGCATTTTGAAGTCCGACGACGGCTTCCGACACATAACCTTGACCCTCAAACTGGCCGAGAATCCAGTAACCGAGTTCGCATTTTTTATTTATCCAATCTATGGTATGAACGCCCGCATTTCCTAAATAAAGTCCATCTGACTTTCGAAAAATTCCGAAATCAAAACCACCACTAGTTTCCCATTCGTTTAACGTAAGTTGAATGTAGGCGCGCGAGTCATCTACGGTTTTCGTCTCATCAACCCATGGTAAAAACTGACGTAGTCTTTGACGATCTTGATCGATGTAACGAAACACCGTTTCGGCTTGATCAAGATCGTGTCGTCTGAGAACTAAACGTTCGGTTATGATTTGTGGTAGAAATTTTATTTTTTCCATATCCTGATATTTTTAAACTAACGGTATTTAATAAACCCATCATCAACTAAACGCTTTTCTAAACAGTAACAAACAGTGTGGTACAAAATGGCGTGAGCTTCTTGAATGCGAGCCGTGTTGTCACCCGGGACGATGATGTTGATGTCGGCCATTTTTTCTTTGACCGCGACGCCGCCATCTTTTCCGGTGAAAAGAATTGATTTGGCTCCGATTTTTTTAGCCATTTCGAAACATTTTAAAATATTCGGTGAATTTCCCGAAGTCGTAAAGCCGAAGAAAATATCTTTTGAAGTCATCAAAGCTTCGACCTGACGTGAGAAAATATGATCGTACGAATAATCATTTCCAGCCGCCGTGATAATTGAAGTGTCTACGGTTAAAGCGATGGCTTTTAAAGGATCACGATCTTTACTTAGCTTAACGACCAGTTCAGCCACGAAATGCTGAGCATCAGCGGCTGATCCGCCATTACCCGCCACAAATAAACCTCCGCCCGCTTTATAGCAATCAACCATCATCTTGATCATTTGCTCAAAAGTTTCATGAAGTTTGGTGTCCTGACTTAATTTTTCAATGTTCTGGGCCGCGTCCGTGATGGCTTCTTTAAGTAATTTTTGAATCATTTTTTATATCCCTATTTAATTCTATTTTTGAGGTAATCTAAAAGATCTACTTTAAGGTCTTCGCGGTCTAAGGCCACCTCTATGTTGGCAATCAAATACCCGAGTTTATCGCCAGCATCAAACCGACGTGCATTAAATGAATAGGCGTTCATGGTTTGCTTTTGCGATAGTCTATGCATGGCATCACTTAATTGCAGCTCTCCGTTATAGCCGGGTTTAATTTCATCAATATAATCAAAAATTTTTGCCTCAAAAACGTAGCGCCCAGGTAAGGCCCATAACGACGGAGCTTGGTCTTTTTTTGGCTTCTCGATCACACCTTTGATTTGAGCTCCTTGATCAAGTTGGCTAAATGATTCTGATCCCAAATCTACAATGCCGTATTTTTCAGTTTGATCAGGCTTGACCGGTAAAACCCACACGCTGCTGGCGCTGGTAGTTAAATACTTGTCACATAAAAAGTCCGTGACGTTTTCATTTTTATTATTCGAAATGGTGATTTCATCCCCTAAAAGAACGGCAAAGGGATCATTTCCAATAATCGTTTTGGCGCAACGAATGGCATGGCCTAAGCCTAAGGCTTCTTTTTGTCGAACAGAAATAATGTTAATGTTATTTCGGATGTGATTTAAATTTTTAAGTAATTCTTCTTTGCCATCTTTAATTAATTTATTTTCGAGCTCATAGGATATATCAAAAAAATCTTCGATGGCGGTTTTACCGCGGCCCTGAATCAAGACAATGTCTTCGATGCCGGCGTTCAGAGCCTCTTCGATCACGTACAAAATGATCGGCTTATCCACGATAGGAAGCATTTCTTTGGGAATGGTTTTGGTGGCCGGAAAAAAACGAGTTCCTAATCCTGCGGCCGGTATAACGGCTTTTTTTACTTTATTTGAAATCATAATTAAACAAAAAGCTTTTTGATTCTTTGGACATCGCGAACGAAACTTTGAACCCCGTGAATCATGTCGGTATTTTTTTCATCCAATTTTTGAATCGCGTCGGAAAAATTTTTCTCTTTTTTCAAAGCAAATTTAACATCACGCAAAGCTTGACGAGCTCCTTCGATCGAAAATCGATCGCGGTAAAGAAGCTTTTTAATAAGAAAAGCATTCTCAACGTCTTTTTTTGTATAGAGTCGCTGATTATTCGAGGCCTTTTTAGGTTTGAGAACTTCGAATTCTTGTTCCCAGTAACGTAGGATATACTGTTTAATTCCTAATAATTCCGCCACGTCGCCAATCTTAAAGCCGAAGCGATCCGGGATCGAGCCAATCTCTGCTAATAACGCGGCATCGACTAAGACCGAAGGCATCGACTGTGAATCAGCTTTTTGAGTCCCTGACGTTGTTGCGAAAAACGTATCGTCTAATGAAAGTTCAACTTCGTTATTATTATTCATCATCATCCTCGTCATCTTTACCTAGAAGGTGCTCGTAATCTTCGCCGTTCAGCATAGCTTTAAGGACCTGACTGGGTCTAAAAGTCAGCACCCGACGAGCAGAAATTTTAATCTGATCGCCAGTTTGTGGGTTTCGTCCGACACGCTCTTTTTTACCGCGCACCAAAAAATTTCCAAAACCGGATACCTTAACTTTTTCACCCTTTTGCAGAGTTTCTTTTAAGGAATTAAAGACCATTTCAACAAGTTCACTGGCTTCTTTTTTTGAAAATCCAATTTTATCGTAAACTTTCTCTACGATATCCGCTTTTGTAACAGTCGAGTTTCCAATATTCTGACCAGCCATATGTTATTCATTTCTTTGAGGTTTATTGTCCCGTTAAGGCTATCAACATATTGAAAACAATCAAGTTTGCTAAAGTATCTGGACCATTTTCTGCTCTGCGTAAGCAGTCTTCATACCTTAGTCTAGTTTTAGGCAATTTTTTCGTAAATTATACAGGTCTTAGTCGAGGTCGTGACATAATTATGGCAGTGATTCAGGAGGAACCATGGCTTTGGAATTTCAATTAGAACATTTAGAAACAACCCCGTCAAACTCACCGCTTGATCTGTCAGATGACGCTTCATCAGACACCCGAGACCAATACGGAGATTACGACTCAGCTATTTTAAATGAACTGACCAAACAGATCGAAGATCTTCAAAGTAAATTAAAATTGGGCTACCGTAAATTATTCTTATTCGAAACCGAAAACCAAAAACTTTTGAAAGATAAAAATTTCTATTTTTACGAAAAAAACAATCTCGCGGAACAAGTCAATTTAACCATCGAGAAAATGACCAATCTAGAATCTTACGTTAAGGAAATTGAACAAGAACTTAATGAAAGCACGGAGAAAATGAAGGCTTTTGAGGGCTTAACTCACACTCAGGGATTGGATTTAAAACGACTCACTAAATTTCACGCTAAAATCCAAGATATCATTAAACCTTATATCCAAAACTTAAAATCTGAATTGGATACTGGAAAAACCGAGACCACCAAACTGAATAAAGTGAACTTACAATACTTAGAACTGACTGAAGCCTTAAATAAAACAAATTTGGAGCTGAACCAAAAAAATGAGCTTATACTAAAGCAACACGAATTCGAAAAGAAAAATATCATTGCGTCTTATGAAGAGCAAATTCATTTCTTATCTAAAGAAATAATTGATTTCCAACAAAATATTGCTTTTTTTGAATCCGAAATTCAACGACTTAAAAAAGCTAATGAAACTAAAAACTTCTTGGAAAACGAAGTGGTCAAATTTAAGCGCAGTCATTCCGAAGATCAGCAGATTATACAAAATGTGAAGCTTCGCATGCATGAAATCGAGAACCAACAAACGGCTCTTATTTATGAAAAATCTGAACTTCAAAAATCTTTCCATGCAGTTCAAAATGAGCACGAAAATCAAAAGATTATTTTAGATGCGACCCGAAGACACTTAGCGCAGCAGATAGAAGAGAATGAAAAATTAGAACTGAGATTGAAAATGTTGGAACGCTTAAATTGCCATTTAAGCTCCACAACCACTTAAGTTCTCAAATTACAGCTCGAAATTACGTAAGGCATCAGATAAGGTCGAAAAAGACTTTGTGGTTTGGTCCATGCCTTTTAATTGAAGTAAACGTAGAAAATCATTTTGTAATCCGACCACTGAGGCCTCGTTAATCAAATTAATCGATTCAAAAAAAGTGGAAATATTAGCTGAAGCCGTGAATGACAAATTGTTTAAACAAAAAATAACTTTACGGTTTTTGAGGGTTTTTTCGCAAATGTCGCGAAAAGGTTTGTTCTGATCTGGTGAAATACGCCCGGAAACTTCAACGATCATTAAATCTCCAACTTCGTAGTAGCTTGCCTTCATCATATTATTCATCCCCAATAGTAATTGTTTGAACCCGACATTAACGTCTCGGCGAAAATTGAAAAAAGATCAACGCGACCTCAGCCTATTAGTTAAAGCTTTTTGTAGAAGTAAATCTCAAAGGTCTAGGTGCTTTGATATTTTCAGTTGAAGATGCATTTTTAAAAAGGATTCTAGACTTTCGCACCATTAGTTTTTAGACTAGCTAAAGTGAAAAAAATAACTCTTCCTTCTTTTATTTTACAGATCATCACGGTGATGATCTTATCCCGTTGTGCAGTGGCGCAAACAACCACGACCGGTCAAGATTCATTGCTACCGACTTCAATGGCTAAAATTGATGGCTTTCTGATTTCCTGTGAAAATGTAAATCGCAATTTGGAAACCGGCGAATCTGAACTGAGTGGAAATGTTCAAATTATTTATAAAGACCAGCATTTTCGGGCTGATCACGTGATAATCGATCAAAAACATAAGCGAGCTGTCTTAGACGGAAACGTGGTCGTCAATAATACGGTTGTGGAAATCGGTGGGGATCACATCGAGCTTGATTACGAAAAAAACACCTCAAAAATCACTAAAGGCTACGTCAAGTCGAACAATATTTTCTTCTCTGGCGAAACGATAGAACAAAAAGATGCCAATAAATTTTACGTCGTGGATGCGGATTACACAACTTGTAATAACTGTCCCGCAACTTGGAGTTTTGATGGAAGTGAAATCAACGCCGAAATTGGAGGTTACGCTTTCCTCAAAAACAGCTTTTTAAAAATAGCCGGTATTCCCGTTTTCTGGCTTCCCTATTTCGTCGTTCCCCTTAAAAATGAAAGACAAACAGGATTTTTGGCTCCGGAAATCGGCTTCATACGTGATCGTAAGTTTTATTTTAGCCAAAGTATTTTCGTGGCGATTTCCAGATCTCAAGACATGACCTTTACGTTTAAAAACTACAGTATTGGCGGACTCAAAAAGCAATTCGAATACCGATATGCCATTGATGATGATTCTTACGGTGAATTTAACCTAGCCCATATCAACGATTCGTTGTTCCCATCGAAATTAAGATACACTCGATTCATTTCACCAGATCAAATCAAAGATAAATTCGATCGATGGAGTATCCGTGGCTATAATCAATACCAACTCTCCCCGTCTGGAAAATTTCGAGTCAGTCTTAACCAAGTCAGTGATTTACAATATCCCCAAGATTTTTTTGATGAGTTTCCAAATTATGCTGATTCAGGTTTAGAGAATCGGTTCAATTACACGCAGAATTCGGATAGCACGTCTTTAAGTTTAAATGCTATTTATTACAAACATTTACTCTCGGCTAATGCCTTGTCAAATAATGCCCCGGCTGTACAGCAGCTTCCTGAAATTAAATTTGATTCTTTGATTAAGGAAATTCCCGACACGCCTTTATTCTACAAATTTAATCTGACCTACACAAATTTTTACCGTGATACCAAATACGATGATATTTCTTTTAAAGGAACTCAAGGTTACGTTTCAAATTATGCCAATGATCCCCGCTGCGAAAATTTAGACAAAGATCCCACTGCAACAGATCCGGTCGGAGGCCATTTTGGACCCCAGTGCAACACAAAATCTGACGGCCTTTACGATGAAGGCATCGATATTATTCGTACCGGACAAAGATTAATGGCCAAAGGCGCCTTATTGACGAAATCCTATGCCCTAGGCGACACCGTCAATTTTTCTCCGGAAATATCCTACAACGAATCCCATTACATATTGCCCGTCGGAGAAAATAAATACAGCACAAAAAGATATTTAGAATTTGATCTTTTATCTCGAAGTAAATTATTTAATGTCTATCAGGGTCAAGACAGTAAATTTAAACACGAATTTATTCCCGAAATCTCCTACCGATGGATTCCTTGGATGCAGGAAAATCCCAATCAATTTTTTGGAGTCTCAGACGAAGGGGCTATACCGGTCGTATCTAAAAACATTATTTCAGACAATGATCTCAGCAATAAAAATAATATTCAGTTTGATTACCAAGATCGGGTTTACGATCGAAATTTGATCACCCTGACGTTACTTAATCGTGTGATCAAAAAAAATGACACCACTTCGCTTTATACTAATATTTTTGATATCCAGATTAAACAGTCTTACGATTTATACCAAGCTCTGTACGGAGTAAATAGAAATCAACCGCTGTCAGACCTAGCCAGCTTTATGAATTTTTACATGGACGAAATTACCATTTCTAATCAGGCCAATTATTATCCGTATTTATCGGCCACAAATTCCAACACTACCGTGACCTACAAAAATGCATTGCAACAGTATTTTAAAATTGGCTATATTTCTAAACGATCGGAAGAGCCTAAACTAGATGACGTGTCGTTAGCTTTAGGATTTGTAACTAGTTATATTAATGTTTTAACCGGAGTTATTTTAGATACCAGTGCCAATCGACAAAGTGATTCACGGTTGAAAAAAGTTTCTTTAATTGCACAGATTAAACCTCCGGGCGAATGCTGGTCGATCAACTTTTTTCGCGATCAAAAAATTGGACTTGAAGCCGATTGGAAAGTTCAATTTAATTTTTCTTTCGACGGAAAACCGACTAAAGTTATTCCGCCTGATGAACTCCGCATTAACTAATCGATATAAACTTCCTCCACGATTTGATCCTTCAACACAAAACAAACACGGCATTCAACTTGAAGCCTAGGATTTCCCACCTGATATAAAATTTTATTCTTAATCAAATTTTGAATTTGCTTGTGCGGGACTCTTTCAAAGGCCATCCACTGATCATGAAGTGATTTCACTTCAATCAAAAGAATTTTATTATCTTTCGCTAAAACAAGATCAACTTCAGAGAAAAAAAGTTTTTTACGATGCCCGATGCATTTCCACCCCATTTGCGTGAAATGATACATGACGGTTTCTTCACATTTCAGTCCTTTAGATATATTCTTTGACCCCACCGAAGGTTTTACGGTGAAGGCTGGTGATACCATATTTTTTGATCGCATTTCTGTGTTGTTCCGTTCCGTAGCCCTTATGATTTTCAAAACCATATTCAGTGTGCTTCAATGCGAACTCTTTCATGAGTTTGTCACGAGCGACTTTAGCCACGATGGATGCTGCAGAAATCTGCCTGACGTATTGATCCCCTTTAATTACACTGCGCTGATGAAATGATACGAGATTCGGAATGGTATCTCGACCGTCGACGAGCACTAAACATTGTGCCGGGATCATTTTTTGATTTAAATGGAGTGTCTCCACCGCACGTCTCATTGCCAAGAGCGAGGCTTGACGAATATTTAATTCATCAACTTCTTCCACGGTCGACCAACCTAAAGCGCAGTGATGCTCGGATTGAATTTCGAGTGCCAGAATTTCGCGATTTGCTTCAGAAATAGTTTTGGAATCAACATAACGAGACAGATTTGATTTTGATTCAGGTCTAAAAATGACAACGCCGGCACAAACTGGACCGGCGATGCAGCCTCGACCGACTTCGTCGACTCCTAAGATAATCGACGAGGTGGATTTGAGAAAATTTTTAATTTCGGTATTAGTCTTTAGTGTCACTTGTCGGAGTGGCTAATTCAGATTCGATACGAGCCGCTTTTCCATCTAATCCACGAAGATAATAAAGTTTTGCACGACGAACTTTACCGTGGCTGACGATTTCCACTGATTCTAAAGCAGGAGAGCTGTACGGGAAAGTTCTTTCGACTCCGACACCTGCAGAAATTTTTCTAACGGTGAAAGACTTGTGAGCGTGTCCTTGAATTTTAGTTACAACACCTTTGTAGAGTTGAACGCGTTCTTTTTCACCTTCGATGACTTTGACGTAAACGTTAACTGTATCTCCGGGACCAAAATCAGCGATCTTGGCATTTGGAGTCGTTTTTTTAGTTACGCGACGAACTAAGTTAGTATCAGCACCGGTATTAGCTTTGACAGCTTTAGTTTTTTTAATTGATTTTACTTTTGCAGCTGATGCTTTTGCTTTTGCCATAATATAATCCTTTGTCTGTAACGTCTAAACTTTTGAAGATCTCATTGATTACCATGCGACATTTTAAGGGTCAAGTTTATTGGCCTAACAATCGATCCAAACAAATACTCACGGCCGAACGAACACTGAGATGGCGGTAATCGTCTTTTGAATCTCCTTTAATCGGGTCTAGAACCGCATTACAACCGGTCATAAAATCGTGAGTCAAACCGAACCCGGTTCCAAAGATCAAGATGTAAGGAGTGTCATCCTGGCTGCACAGTTGAGTTCTAAATTGATCGAATGTGAATTTTTCCTGACCCGGTAACTGGCGCGCATGGGTCGCGACGATTTGAGCGTTGGGAAATCCCCAGTCAGCCTTCGCTTTGTCTAAATTCTCAGCAACATAAACGTCAGTTAGAGCCGTTTTTCGCATGGGATTGAATTTTGAACCATCACCAGTTCTCCAGTGATCCAGGACCCGTTCGACAAACATCAGTTGCTCTTTGATGGGGTGAACTAAAATGTATCGATCAACGCCGTACACCCGACAAGCGCGCGCAATATCATGAATATCAAAATGAGTGATGTTGGTGGCTACCAAATCCCCCTGGCGATCGATCGTAGGATAATGCATAAGCGCTACGGCTAACGGTGCTTTTCTTTTCATAAGTTTCCGTTTTTATACCTCTCGATTTGAAGATCAAGATCATTAATTTGCAAAAGAGTTTTATCTTCCGCGAATAAAGATTTATAAAATACTTCGATTTGTTTCCAGTTAATTTCTTTAACTTTTGGGCCAATAAGATCTGGGCGTTTCTTAAGCGTAACTAAAACGCTCATTTGATTTTTCCAGAGATCAATTTTTTTATGATCGCCTGACGTTAAAACCGCGGGAACTTTCATCCCATTGATGTCGCTCGGTTTTGTGAATTGCGGAGCTTCTAATAATCCCTGAGCAAAAGAATCGTTATCGGCCGCATCCTCGTGCCCTAGTACACCAGAAATTTGCCGTGACAAACTTTCAACGAGAACTAAACTCGGAAGCTCTCCGCCCGATAAAACGTAATCTCCAATCGATATTTCTAAATCCACATGCTCTTTTATAAATCTTTGATCAACCCCTGCATACCGACCTGAAACCAGGACCAGATGCGTTTCATTTTTAAGCTCGTTGATTAAACTCTGATTTAAATTGCGGCCCTGAGGACTCAGGTAAATCACTTTAGCTTTTTCATCGCGTTTTACTTTATTCAAAGTTTGAACCAATGGATCGTACTGAATCAGCATACCATCGGATCCACCATAAACTGTGTCGTCGGCTGACTTATAATTTTTCGTCACCACGTCGCGAATATTAAAAATCTCAAATTCTAAAAGCGACTGCGTCTGAGCTCGAGAAAGAAGTCCCGTTGAGATATAGCTTTGAATAATTTCAGGAAACAATGTGATAAAACTAATTTTCATCAGCCGCCCCGTCGTCTGGAGAATCGGAATTCGAATTAATTTCTAACAACCCATCTGGTAAGTCAGCGTAAATTATTTTTTCACTGTGATTTATTTTGATTATAAATTCTTTTACAAAAGGAATCTCAAATTCAGCATTTTTTCCTTTAACTAGTAATAAATCCTGCGCCGTATTTGAAGAAAATCCTTGGATAAATCCTACAGATCCCGCCTTCGCGTCGATGATTTCAAATCCTTCGATTTCGACTAAATACAAACTTTGCTGATTTTTGGAAACAAACACACTGGGATCGACCCAGATTTCTTGACCGATCAGTAAATCAGATTCATTTCGGCTCGATATTCCATCAAGGACGGCAATAACGCCTTCTTTGTGCGGTTTCACGCGGTTCAAGGTATACGCTTTAAAATCTTTTTCGTTATCTGTCAGATGTATTTGAATCTGGGTTGAAACCCAAGTTGAATCTTTTGAGAAAATCAGCAGAAAGACTTCCCCTTTAATCCCGTGGGAGCCTTTGATCTTTCCGACTTTTCTTAAGTTTTCACGGCTTAAATTCATACGGTTGTTTTATATCCCTATTTTAAAGGATGTATACCCACAAAATAAAAAAGGAGTCTTAAAAGACTCCTTTTTTTATCAATTTTAAAATCTTTTCAAATTATTCTACGATATCGAGATGGTATCTTTTGTTCAGTTTTGTTCCCGCGGCGCGAATGATAGTTCTCATGGCGGCAGCAGTTTTACCTTGTTTGCCGATTACTTTTCCAAGATCTTCTTTATCGACCTTGAGGGCTAAAAGCGTGGTTTGCTGACCCGGAATTTCGTCGACCGAAACATCGTCAGGTTTATCAACCAATGACTTTGCCATGTGTTCAACAAGTTCTTTTAAGTTGCTCATGCATCCCCTTTATTTTTGTCGCTTCAATGCCAGAGGTGAGTCTTACAAAAAAAGAAGACTGACTCAAGCAAAAAAAACTAAATAAAAAACAATTTACCTATTTTTTCTTGCCGACTTTAACTTTTGTCTTGGCAGGAGATTTTTTGCGAACGGCTAACTCTACTCCACCTAATTTTAAAACGTGTCTTACCGTCTCAGAAGGTTGAGCTCCGTTAGCGATCCAGGTTTTTGCTTTTTCGGCGTTTAAAGTAACTTTAATTTCTTTTCCACGAGGTGAAGGAATGTAAGTTCCCAGAACTTCAATAAATTTACCAGTTACGTATTTACGTGAATCAGCCACTGTGATTCGGTACTTGGGATCGTGCTTTGAGCCTACTCGTGCTAAACGGATAACTACCATGGGAACCTTTCCTTACATCAATGTTTTAACAATTTGATTTACTTTAAGTTGAATTATACTCAATCCAAAGATTATGTTTTTATATCTTAATGTGAATGAGATCAATCAAAATCCTCGCGCCCCGATAATTTTAGATGTAATCCAGAGTCTAGAACGGGAACTTCATTCCGCCGCCGCCGCCGCCATGACGACCTTTTTTTCCACCGAATCCCATCTTCATCATGCCGGACATCATTTTTTTAGCTTCTTCGAACTGCTTAACCAGCTTATTCACGTCTTGAACTTGGGTGCCGCTTCCCATAGCGATTCTTTGACGCCGTGAGCCATTCAGGACCCGATGATCATTTCGTTCCTGCAATGTCATGGAACGAATAATGGCTTCAATTTTTTTCACTTCATTATCCGGAGGCGCCATGTTTTTCATCTGTTTCGAAATTTCGCCCATGCCCGGCAAAAATTTCAACATAGATTCGATCCCACCTAATTTCTTCAGCTGCTGAATCTGAGCCAAAAAATCATCTAAGGTGAATTGATTAGACATCATTTTTTTAGCGGAAATTTCGGCTTCTTTGTGATCGATGACGTCTTGTGCGCGCTCGACTAAAGACAGTACATCTCCCATGTCCAAAATTCTTCCGGCTAAACGATCGGGATGAAAAACTTCTAAGGCCGAAACTTTTTCGCCCACGCCCAAGAATTTAATTGGCACGCCAGTTACTTCGCGAATCGAAAGTGCGGCTCCACCCCGGGCATCGCCGTCCACCTTAGTTAAAACTAAACCCGTCAGTTTTAACTTTGAATGGAAAGTCTCCGCCACTGTTACGGATTGCTGACCGAGCATGGCATCTGCCACTAACAATACTTCAGTCGGTGTGATGACTTTTTTGAGATCTTCGAGTTCATTCATCAGCTCTTCATCAATTTGTAATCGACCAGCGGTATCGACCAAGAGCACATCAATCATTTCATGTTCGGCCCATTTTAATGCGGCTTTTAAAATCTCGGGCGGCTTTTCTCCGAGTTTTGAGGGATAACAAGAAAAATTATTTTGCTTAGCCAAAGTTTGCAGCTGCTCAATGGCGGCGGGACGATACACATCCACCGGAACAAAACCGACTTTTTTTCCAAGCTTTTGGCGGATGTACAATCCAAGTTTAGCCGTGGTGGTGGTCTTACCTACCCCTTGAAGACCGACCATCATAATGACCGAAGGCTTTTCACGGACGTTAATATCAACGGCGTCTCCACCTAAGGTTTGAACAAGTTCGTCATGAACGATTTTGATAAACTGTTGACCGGGATTTACATTTTGCAGAACCTCACTACCCAAAGCTTTGACTTTAACTTTGTCGATAAATGACTTCACGACTTTGAAGTGAACATCGGCTTCTAAAAGGCTCAGCCGTATTTCTTTGATCGCATCTTCGATGTTCGATTCAGAAATTTTGTTCTGGCCTTTTAATTTTTTAATGGAACCTAAAATTTTGTCGGATAGACCTTCGAAAATCATTTTTTACCTACCATCTGCTGTAAGATCCATTTTTCAGAGCGAAACGAGCCATGCTAAATGTAACCACGAGCGATATTAGAGTCATTCCTAACGCAAGCGGAACCTGCACGTCAGAATGTCCCAAAATTGAATAACGAAAACCATTAATAAGATAAAAGAGCGGATTGGCGTGAGATAACTTTTGGAAAAAAGGACTTAAATTATCGATCGAAATAAACACGCCACCCAGGTACGTCAATGGCAGTAAAATAAACGATGCAAAGGCACTGAGTTGATCAAAAGTTTTAGCAATAAAGGCCACAAAAATTCCGCAGAATGAAAAAATAAATCCACCAGCTAAAGTGAAAAATAACATCATCAATGGATGTTCGACGGCCAGCAAAGTTCCGTTTTGAAAATAGAAGAAAATTTCTCCCACAATGCCGGTGATAAATCCCACCAGCGCCCCACGAAAAACTCCGGCAATTCCCATGGCCCAGACAATTTGATTATGATTAATCGGAGCCACGCGAATATCTTCAATATCACCAGAAAATTTTGACGTGATAATCGATGATGACGTATTTTGGAAAGCATTATTAATTAAGCCCATGACAACCAGGCCGGGAATAAGAAAGGCTAAATACACTTCTCCGTTTTTCATCTGAATGGAAGAACCTAAAGAAACACCAAAGATAAGCAGGTAAAGAAATGAACTTAAAATCGGACTGAACACCGTTTGCACAATGACTTTCATGAAACGAGAAATTTCTTTTTCGACTAAGGTCATGAAGGGGATAATCATAAATTCACCATTTTCGTGAAGGCTTCTTCCAAACGACCTTCTTCAATTTGAATGTCGACAATATCGGAAAAAGAAATATGGTGTTCTTTTAAAATATCCTGAATGGATTTAGCTGCGCTATCAACCAAGGTATGGGTCTGACCCGAGCTGGTTTTTAGATAAATCTTTTTTGTGGAATACTTCTCGATCACTTCACGCGGCTTTCCGGTATAGATCAGATTTCCTTTGTTAATAATACTCACGCGGTCACAAAGCTTTTCAGCTTCCTCAAGATAATGTGTGGTTAGCAAAATCGAAACTCCACTGGCTTTTAATTCTAAAACAAACTTCCAAAGCGATTCACGTAATTCGACATCGACTCCGGCGGTGGGTTCATCTAATAATAAAAGTTTGGGGGAATGAACCAAAGCTTTGGCAATCATTAAACGACGCTTCATTCCGCCAGAAAGCTGCTTCACTTTTTTTTGCCGGTGCGGGGTCAAAGATAACTTTTCGAGTAAATAATTAATCCGCTCCAGATTATTTTTAATTCCGTAGTATCCTGATTGAAATTTTAATATTTCTTCAATACTGAAAAATCCGGTGTTGATCACTTCTTGGTGAACAACGCCAATTTTCTTTTTCGTAAACATCGGATCATGAACCACACTTTTACCGAAAACCATGACTTCGCCTTCGGTGGGTTTCTCAAGGGTGGTGATGGTATTGATTAACGTAGTTTTCCCCGCACCGTTTGGGCCTAATAATCCAAAAATTTCTCCGGCTCGAATTTCTAAACTGACGCCCTTGAGGGCTTCGGTTTTAACCAAGCTGTCTTTGGATTGATATGTTTTTTTTAAATCTTTAATTATTAAAACATCCATGAATATTTCGCTATCTTGCTCGTGAGATACTGGTGGCAAAAACTACATCTGGATTTTCTTTTTGAGCCCAGTTTAAATCCCACTCTTGATTTAAAAGTAAAACCGGTTGCTCAATCATGTCTTGAAATAAGTTAAAATTACCCTTGAGCTGATGCACGGCTTTGCCTTCTGCGTTTCGTGGCCAACGAGCCACGGTGAAAGCTAATCGATTTAATTTCACATCTAGATTGTATTCATCTAGTAATCGATGTTGCAAAACTTCAAATTGAAGTTCACCGACCGCACCAACTAAGTACTCTTGATTTCCAATTACGGGATCAATAAATAATTGTATCGCACCCTCTTCCGAGAGGTGATGAAGGGCTTCGTGCATTTTGGTTCTTTTCAAGGCGTCTCGAACCGTCAGCTTCGCAAATAGTTCTGGAGCAAATTTAGGAATATCTTCGTAGGCCACCTTACCGTTAGAAGAAACCGAATCGCCAATCGCGAAATTTCCCGTATCACCAACTCCGACGATATCTCCAGCGTAAGCCGTGTCGATCGTTTCTTTGTCTGCGGCGATGAATTGGCTGGAATAGGACAATCGAAGATCTCGTCCCAAACGTGCGTGATTAACTTTCATGCCGCGTTCAAATTTTCCTGAACAAATACGTAAAAATGCAATTCGGTCACGGTGGCGTTTATCCATGTTGGCTTGGATTTTAAAAACAAAACCAGAGAAATTTTCTGACGTCGGGGGCACCACGATATTTCCCCGTGTCGGACGCGCTTTTGGTGCCGGAGCATAGCGTGCGAAAAAATCAAGAAACGTATCGACCCCAAAATTTTGCTTGGCTGACCCGAAAGTGACAGGGCTAATTTTTCCATCTAAGAAATCTTGCACGTTAAATGGCGGGAGCGCGCTTTCGATCAGTTCTAATTCGTCTCGGACTTGTTGCAGTGATTCGTGATCAAGATACTTCTCTAAAATAGGATCTTGGGGTCCGGAAAAATCAAACTCTTCCACTTCATCACCTTCTCGGCGTTGATTATAAAAACTGACTTTTTTTGTAATACGATTATAAATCCCTTTAAAACGCTGACCGATACCTAAGGGCCAAGTTACTGGATAGCACTGCATATTTAAAGTTTTTTCGATTTCATCAATGAGGGTCAAAGGATCTTTACCTTCGCGGTCTAATTTATTAACGAAAGTGAAAATAGGAATATTCCTCAATCGGCAGACTTCATATAATTTTTTTGTTCGATCTTCGACCCCTTTGGCGACGTCGATCAGCATGCAGGCACTTTCCACCGCCATCAAAACGCGGTAAGTGTCTTCCGAGAAATCTTTGTGTCCCGGAGTATCTAATAAATTAATTCGAAGATTGTTAAAATCAAACGTCATCACACTCGATGTGATGGAGATTCCTTTTTGGCGTTCTAACTCCATCCAATCGGAAGTCACGGCTTTGGTTCCCGCCTTGCCTTTGACTTCGCCGGTTTCATGGATGACTCCACCGTGGTAAAGTAATTTTTCAGTCAGCGTGGTCTTTCCGGCATCGGGATGTGAAATAATGGCGAACGTGCGACGACGTTCGATTTCTTTTTGGTCCGCAGGACCAACGAGCTTAGGCTCGGTAGGACCAGCGAGCTTGAGCTCTGTGGGGCTGACTGTAGGTGTTGACATGGTCGCAAACTATCATATAAAACCGCCGATGTTAAACCTAATAAGCTCAATGTGGTTTGGAGCCACAAGCTGACAACTTAAAGAGGGTCTTTATGCATTATATTACAGCTTATTATAAATTCATTCCCATCGAAGACGTGAACCAGGCCAAAGAATTCTTCAACGAAATTTCACAAAAAACGAATACGCGAGGCTTGGTTATTTTAGCCGAAGAGGGTTTCAACTCGACCGTCTCCAACAAATCCTTGGAAAATTTATATCAGTACAAACAAGCAGTCCTTAATTATTTCAAACTCGAGACCCTCAGTTTTAAAGACTCTCGAGCCGAAAAAGCACCCTTTCGCGATTTTGTCCTCAAAGTCAGACCAGAAATTGTCACATCAGGTAAAACTGATTTACGTCCACTGAATTCTGCTAATAATCATTTATCTCCGGCGGCGTGGGATCAAATGATGGCTCGGGAAAACCCGGTTCTGATTGATACCCGCAATTGGTATGAGTATAGAATTGGAACTTTCAAAGGGGCTCTTAATCCCAATACTGAAAAATTCAGCGAATTCTCAAGTTATATGGAAAGCCAAAACATTACTCGTGATCAAAAAATTATGATTTTTTGCACCGGCGGGATTCGCTGCGAAAAAGGCATTCTGGAACTTCAAGAAAAAGGCTTCTCTCAGATTTACCAGCTTGAAGGCGGTATTTTAAATTATTTAAATGAAAAACCTCGTGAAAATTTTGAAGGTGAATGTTTTGTTTTTGATCAACGCGTAGCTGTGGATCAAAACTTAAAACCGACCCAACAATACACTCTTTGTCCGCACTGTGGCCAGCCCGGTAAAACGAAAATTGACTGCCACCGCTGTGATACCCCGATGCAAATTTGTGAAGACTGCATAAAGCTCGAATGGAAAAAAGATACCTGTTCCAAAAATTGCGCTCATCTTTTTAAATTGCACCCTGGTCGCAAATCAGCCCGTCAAGCTCCACGCTCAACCGGCGACGAGGATGAGATCGTTTAATTGGCGATGATTTCGGGATTTCGGTTGATGGTAAAAGATTTTTTATGATTGTCTAACCAGTACTGATACTGCGAAAATGATTTTTGCTTGTCCATCATCTCTTGACGCTTTTCTTTTGTTTTTGCATCGGTGATGGAAACTTTCGTCATTTCTTTTAAGATTATAAGGTATTGTGAAGCCCCGTCTTTCACCAGGCTTTTCGCAACTGGCTTTTCTTTGGTCAACTCTAAAGCCGCTTTGAATGCTGCAGGAGCTGAAATAGCTGGGATGGATTCGGTGGAAATTTCAAATAATCCAGTTTCCTTTAATTTGAAATTCATTTTACTTAACAGCTCTTCTGCTGATTTTTGATCCGAATTTTTGGCGATATGGTCTTCGATTTGCTTAGCTGTTTCTAACGTTTTTTGCTCCGCTAAAACTTTGCGGCCCGCAATCAGATCCGCTTCTTTTTCATTTTTAGTTACGGCCACTTTTTTATCAGTGACTTTGATGATGTGAAAACCAAATGAAGACTTCACTAAACCGGATATTTGACCTTTGTTAAGACCAAAGGCCGCGTTTGAAAATTCAGGCACCATGCGGTCCTTGGTGAAAAATCCCACGTCCCCGCCTTTTTCTTTCGAACCCGGATCGTCACTGTATTTTTTGGCTAAAGTTGCGAAATCTCCGCCGGCTTGAACTTGTTTTAAAACATCGGCCGCAGTGGCTTCAGCTTTTTTGACTTGGTCGGCGTTTTTCTCGTCGGCTTTAATAAGAATATGTGAAGCTTTGACTTCTTCAGCCGATCCAAATTCGGAGGCGTGATTTTTGATGTATTCAGTGACCTTAATTTTAAAATCGGGCTTTACTAATTCCGCATTAACCGCGCCGTCCGAAATCATTTGTGCGGTAAATAATTCTGGGGAAATTTTAAGATAGTAAAGATTTAATTTTGATTGTTTTAAATCATCGTCAACATTTTTTTCTAAATTAGTAACGCGACTGGAAGCTTCAAACAGATCGCGTACTTTTTGGATTGATATTTGTTGTCTCATCGATTTTTCAAAATCACCGGGCGTCATGCCATTTTGTGCCAAAATTCCTTTGTACAGATCGGATTGAAATACGCCTTCCTTTTTAAAATAGGGCATTTCTTGAATAGCTCCGCGAACATTTGAATCCGTTGCAAATATTTTTTCATTTTCAGCAGATTGCGCGGCCACAGAATTATCGACAAGTTGATTAAGGGCCTCGGTTTGAAGCTGCTTTTTCTGGATCAAATTTTCAAATTGACCCCCGAGCATCTGAGAATAATAGGCTGAAATTCGGTTCTCTTGATCCTGAAACTGTTTCAGCGAAATAATTTCGCCGTTTACCGTCGCGGCCACTCCGGCCCCGAGATGATTTCCACCACGACCGGAAACCATACCGGAAAAAACAAACGTTAAAATAATCATTCCAAAAATAACCAGTGCAATAATAGTTTTTAAATTGAATTTTTCAGAAAAAGCTTGGTTCAATTTAGCTGCATAAGTCTGATCTGGTCGTGACATGATGAGTTCTCCTTAAAAAAACATTTTGTTAAATATGAGTCAATTTCCTCACGCTTCTATTTTTTTTTCAAGCTTTTTGAATCAATCCTTGAATTATAAAATGTTTTTGTTACCGTAGATTTATCAGGGAGTGGAATTTGAATTTTTTTAACTTTAACATCAGAAAAGTCGTCATCCTTATTTTGATTGTTCTTCTCCCATTGCTCTCGATTAACATGGAGCAAAAAACAACTCAAAATTTATGGTTTGCTCAACCGATAAGCTACCTGGCCAGCAGTATCCAGTCATTTTTCGCTGAGATCAGCGAAGCCGTACGTGGGACCACCGCTCAGTATGTTAATCTGATCAATATCAAATCAGAAAACACACGACTCTTACGCGAAGTGAACGAACTGAAAGCGTTTCATACAAAATTCCAGGAAAATTTGAATGAACTTGATCGACTCCGTAAGCTGCTCGATTTTAAGAATTCAAACAAAATGAAATTAACGCCGGCTCAGGTTATCGGGCGGGATTTGACGGTGGACCACCAAACGATCACCATCAACAAGGGTTTAGCCGATGGTTTGCGCGCACAACAAGCTGTTATTACGACTCAAGGCGCAGTCGGCTACATTTTCAAGCCACAATCACATTCCAGCCACGTCATGCTTTTAACGGATCGCTACGCCGTGACTGATGCCGTCGTTCAAAAAACCAGATCACATGCCATCGTTGAAGGTTTAGGCCGTGATTTGGGATCACTCCAGTATGTGGAACGCGATGAAACTATTCAAGTCGGCGACACAATCGTAACCGGAGGTCTGGATAAAATTTATCCCAGCGGATTTCCGCTAGCCTTTGTTTCGGAAGTTTTAAAAAAGCCTAACAGTGCAATGCGGATTATTAATGTTAAACCGGTAATGGAATCGGATAAAATAGAAGAAGTTTTCGTGGTGATTAGCTCCGAGAAAGAAGACTTCTCCCGAATGGATGCAAAAAATGCTCGATAAGAATCATCTGCAAATGATCTTCAAAATGAGCACGATGACTTTGTTGTTTTTCTGCTTATGTGCTTTTCAAACAAGTACCTGGCCTTTGGTTTTTGGATCGTTTCCGAGTCCTCATATTTGGCTCACGCTGATCGTTTTTGTCATTATTCGCTGGCCTCTTTACACGGGAATATTTTTCTCTTATTTTTTAGGTTTAATTCTGATTTTTTTTACCAATGCGCCCTTGAAAATGATTTGGATATCGTTGAACCTGCTTTACATCTTGATCTGGACTCTAAAAAATCGCATCAATTCAAATGGATTAATCTCGTTTGCTACCCTTTCCGCCTTTTCAAGTTTTCTATTTTCGGGTATTTATATCATTATTTCATCTGTTTTAGAAACGAATCCGACTCGTGTTTTTTTTCTGCATCGACTGACTGAATGTGGGCTGACATTTATTTTTAGTATCCCGCTTTATTTTATCTACAGCTTTATTGAAGAAATATTTTCAAATACCCAAAAATGGAATAGCTCTGCCGCTCAGGGTAATATGGATGAACACTCATGAATCAGTATATTAGTAACCCTGAAGAAGCACGATCCTACCAAAGCCGCTATAAAATTCTTTACATTTTTATGGGCTTAACCATCGCTTTATTCATCGTGCGTTTATTCTGGCTGCAAGTGATTCTGGGGAATGAACTTCGCGCCTTCTCGGAAAAAAACCGAGTGAAGCAAAATAAAATTGTTTCACCTCGAGGTCTAATTTTAGACCGAAATGGGACAACCTTGGTTGAAAATTTACCCGGCTTTGAAGCTATCTTGTCGCCGCAATATATTGAGGACAAAAGAGAATTGGCTAAGATTATCGGACCACTGATTGGAATGTCAGAAGATAGAGTCGTTGAAAAAATTGATCGCAGTCTTAAGGTAAACGGTCCTTTTTCTACCATTCGGATAAAAGAAAATTTAAACCGCGAAGAAGTTTTCCGTTTAAAAAGACTTCGTATTGATCTTCCCGGCTTGGAAATTCGTGAATCCATAGTTCGAACATATCCGCTGCAGGAAAACGGAGCCCAGTTATTTGGTTATGTCGGAGAGATTTCTAAGCGAGAACTGGCTCAGATTAAGACTAAACAAATCGTCGATCAGATTCAATTTAATCAAGGCGATATCATCGGTAAAAGTGGCCTCGAAGAACTTTTGGATGAAAAAATTCGGGGAAATGATGGTGTGCGCTTTATTCAAGTCGATGCTCATGGACGTGAAACCATCACGAAAATTCCTAACATTTACGGAAAAGAAATTACCGATCTAGAGCCGACTCACGGAAATAATGCGACCCTAACGATTGATAAAGACATACAAATTGCGGCTTATGATTCTTTCATGAAGAATAAAAGAATCGGATCGTTAATTGCCATGAAAAGTAATGGTGAGATATTATCATGGATTAATGCTCCGTCGTTCAATCCGAATGATTTTGCCACTGAAGTGCCAGCAAAAACTTGGAGTCAGTTAATTACAAATCCATTTAAGCCTTTAAGAAACAAGGCCATTCAAGATCACTTCTCTCCAGGGTCAACGTTTAAACCGTTTATGGCTTTAGCGGCTCTGCAAAGTGGCGTTATCACAGATAAAACAATTCTTTTTGCTCCGGGCCGGTTCTTTTTCGGTAATCGCTGGTATCATGATCATAATAAAAATGGTGAGGGCTACATTACGGTTTACGATGCAATTGAGAAAAGTAGTAACGTGTTCTTTTACCAACTGGGGATTAAACTCGGCATCGACAAGATTTATAATTACATCAGTCTTTTGGGACTTGGTAGTAAGACGGGAATCGAACTGCCGCGCGAAATTCCGGGACTTTTACCCAGCGCCGAGTGGAAAAAAAACAATCGCGGAGAAGAATGGCAACCCGGTGAAACATTAAGTACCGCCATTGGTCAAAGTTACGTGACAACGACTCTGATGCAAATGGCCGTGGCTTATAATGCGATTGCCACAGAAGGAAAAGTCGTTCGTCCGATGATCATTCGTAAGGTGACTGACAACGATGGTAAAGTTTTATTCGAACAATTCCCATCGGAAGTTCGCGATATCACTCAACCACAAAAAAATGGCTTTTTTATCGAAACGAAAAACTTTCAAATCGTGAAACAAGCGATGTGGCGTGTGGCTAATGGAAAATCAGGTACCGCCCGGCACTGGAAAATTCCCGGGGTTGAAATGGCGGGAAAAACAGGAACGGCCCAGGTTCAAAATTTCTCGGCGGATCAGATTTATCAATCCTGCGAAGCCCGACCGATTGCAAGCCGCCACCACGGTTGGTACATCGCTTGGGCACCCTGGGATAAACCTGAAATTGTGGTGGCTGTCTTGGCCCAGCATGCCTGTCACGGAAACACGGCGGCGGCCCCTATAGTTCGTGATGTGATCACCGCTTATTATAATAAATACCATCCTGGTTACATTGAAGAGGCCATAAAAAAATCCGGTGTTAAAATAGTCATCCCGGCTCGAGTCGTGGGTGACAATGATTAGTCGTATGAATGTTTCTGAGCGAAATATTTTTAGCCGTATCAGCGTTTGGTTTTTATTACCCATTCTAGCCTTAAATGTTTTCGGTTTAGTCAATTTGTACAGTGCCACACACGGGCCGAGTTCGACTGACGTGCAGACTTTATTTATTCAACAAATCATTTGGCTTGTGGCCGGCTGGGGCATTTTCTTTTTTGTTACTTTTCTAGATTATCTTTGGTTCAACAAACTGGTGTGGGTGGTTTATTTTTTAAATGTCGGCGCACTGATTTATACCGATTTCGCGGGAAAAGTTGTCCTTGGAGGACAACGTTGGATCGATCTTCATTTTTTCCGCTACCAGCCATCAGAAACCATGAAACTGGCTCTCATATTAATCCTGGCAAAAATCTTAGTCACAAAAAATCCGGAAGGACGCGGCATGGGACTGCGTGAATTATTTATTCCTTTGATGCTGGTTCTTATTCCTTTTGTTTTAACGGTGAAACAGCCGGACTTGGGAACGGCGATGACCTTACTTTTGATTGGTGGAACCATGTTGTTTTTCGTCAAAATCAAACGCGGAATCATCGTTTTTATTTCTGTGATCGGAATTATTGCTATGCCGTTAGTCTGGCAATATGGTTTAAAAGATTATCAGAAGCATCGCGTACTTACTTTCATATCGCCCGATTCTGATCCTCAAGGTAAAGGCTATAACTCGATTCAATCTCGGATTGCTGTGGGTTCTGGACAAATCACTGGAAAAGGCTTTCGCCAAGGAACTCAGTCTCAGCTCGAATTTTTACCGGAGCGTCACACCGATTTTATTTATTCGGTTCTTTCAGAAGAATGGGGATTCTTTGGAAGCGTGATTGTGATCATCATCTTTATTTGTTTATTCCTTGTCAGCTTTGAAATTTCGCTTAAAGCGCGCGACCGAAATGGCGCCTTAATAACTGTCGGAATTACGGCTTATTTATTTTGGCATATGTTTATTAATATCGGCATGGTGATCGGTTTACTTCCGATTGTAGGCGTTCCCCTGCCGCTGTTAAGTTACGGTGGATCGGGCATGCTGACCACCATGTTAGGTCTAGGTTTAGTGTCATCGGTGGCCTACCGGCGCTATCTGTTCTAAATTGAGAAATTTGTTGAACAATAAAGTCTAACTCATTCAAATCTAGGCTTTATTCAAATTATAATTCGACCGAACAGATGAAATATATGAAAAAAACTATTTTGGCTTTTGTTATGATCTTTACTATTCCTCATGTCACATGGGCTCGACCAAAAGCCGTTATTTTATTTCGGCACGGCGAAGAACCCAAGGATAAATCTTCAAATCATCTTTCAGAAACAGGCTATTTACGGGCCCAGTTATTACCTCAGTTGTTTGAAACAAATTCCGTTTTAAAAAAATTAGGATTACCGGTGGCGCTGTTTGCGGCCGGGGCTAAAAATAAAAATAAATCGATTCGTTCGATCGAAACTTTAGTGCCTTTATCATTAGTCTTAAAAATTCCAATCAACGATCGTTTTATTCGCGATGATTTCCATAATATGACCAACGAAATTAACAACAATCCTGATTACGATGATCAAGTGGTGGTGGTGACCTGGACCCATAAAATTTTAAAAGATATTGCAGAAGATGTGGGTTTAAAAAAAGCACCAACCTACCCGTCCGGTCAATTCGATCGTATTTGGGTGATCACTTTTGACGGCGGCAAAAAAGGCCAGAAAGCGGTGCTGCAGGATTTACCGCAGCAGCTTCTGCCAGGTGACTCTAAAAAATAATCGACTTTAAAAGCCAACTAGTAATTGGCTTTTAATCTTTTGATTGAATACGAAATTTCCACGTGGCGATTATGTAAAGCCTTGTACGATCCATCCGGTAAAACCTGACCTGATCCATCGTAGCCGATTTTTTCATTGATAGTCGCTAATTTATCATCGGCAAAGATATCATCTACATCGGCAAATTGACCGGTCATCATTACATGCTTCGGTTGCACCGTTGGAAGATCCACGGTACGCGTGTTGCGACTTGTCGCTATATCCAGTGAAGCGCCGTTTTTAGTCGGTGCATATTCTGCGCGAGTACGAGACCAGACTTCGGTTCCATTAAGAAATAAGTTTCCGTAAATTTCACCTTTTGAATAGGCGCCGGTATATTTCATCAGTATTTTATCAATCGTGATTTGCACTGTCCAAGATTTTGGTGAAATTGGTGTACACTCTTGGGTGCTGTATTTAGTTGTTTCGCTCACTTTGGCAATACTGTTGTCTTTTAAATTTCGGAGCACATAGGACATAGGTACAAATGAATCTAAACTCGGGGTTTTCGAGAAATAATCATTGATGTCACCATTTTTGATCATGGCTACACTGGGAGCATTATCTCCACCAAAGAAAATAATTTTAACTTTAGAATCATTTAAAATCTTTTGATATTTCGCTTTAAGTTTTATATCAACTTTTAATCCCGGGTTTTTGTAAGAAGCATTTAGGGCTCCTTGAATATCTGATTTACTAGCTTTTGATGTCACCGTATAGATCAGCATGCGCCCGTAAGTTACACTCGAAACGTACAGCGGAGGATTTTTCACACTGATATTACCTAAAGCTTCTTGAGTTTTCAAATCAGCTGGAGTGAAGTCTGAACTGAAAAATCCGGCCGGCGTTGCGGGTATGACCGCACTGACGGTATAGGCATTTTGTTCAAATACCACCATAAATACATTTTCGTTCGTCGACGACTTACTTTGCATATCGCCCGATAAGCTTGAACCCATGTATTTGACCGAAAATCCTAAATCTAAAGCGGCTTGTTCACTTCGGCTGGCTTCAATCTGTGTGAACATGGCACGACCGATACTCTTAAATTCATTTTTAGAAGCCGCTGCTAAAAGTTTCGAATGCGCTTCGGCGTATGTCGCATAATTAACGGTTTTCATCTCGACGGCGTTTTGATTTTGAACTAAATCTGTAGCGATGATCATCGGAGATCTTTTTCGAATGGGTAACTCACGTAATCCACCAGGTCCTTGCAAATAACCTTCACCTTGAATCAAAGCTCCGGGATAAAGTACCCCTGCGGCTGGGTCTTGCATCACGATTTTTTCTGGAGTTTTAGTTAAATCAAAATCTTGAGTGGTGCACGTTGCGGGAACCGTTTGATTTCCCTCTTCGCTCTCAAGCCATATTTTTTCAGTCGACTGACGGGGCTGTCCCGTAGCACTTTTTTCATCGGCTTTTAACGGAGAAATTTTCGACCAGTCTGAAAGGCCAACAAAATAGTTATCAATTTGCTCTTGTTGAAATTGCTGTTTTTCAGCGGCTGACATTTGATTCACGTCTTTTTGGCTCATAGATGGACTACAACCCGATGCGATCAGCATGCTGCCCAGAGCACCGATGAAGAAGAGAGTCGTAGTGTTTTGTTTCATATAGCCTCCTGGACTTAAATGACAAACTATCAAAATTTGACAATTCGTGCCCCTGTTATAAATCTGACAGGTAGAATGTACAAACCCCCGTCCCTAAGGGCCCACACAAGCTCTGGCAGCGGTTTAAGGGGTTATTGACATTAATCTTTCCTATGTCATTCTATCGAAATAAGCTCAGGAGTATAAAATGACCCAGGAATTAAAGCTCAAATTTAATGATTACGCGTTATTTCATGCTCACCCTAAAAATCGCACCACTCATTATTTCGGGATTCCACCCATCGCTGCGGCCACCTTGGGTTTATTTGCTCTGATCAAAATCGGCCCAGTCGATATCGGTATGTTTTTAGCGATTTTTGCTTTGGCTTTTTATTTTACTTTGGATAAAAAATTGACGGCTTTGTTTACCTTACCGATGGCGGCTTTGTATTTTATCGGCGCCAGCGTCAGTGTTCCGGTCTTGATTACAATGCAAGTGGTGGGTTGGATTTTACAGTATATCGGGCATTACACATACGAGAAAAAATCGCCGGCTTTTTTTAAAAATATTCAGCATGTTTTCATCGGCCCACTGTGGGTCTTTGCTAAGATGATTAATTATAAATAATCTACCGCGAAAGCTTAAGCATAAGATCCATCTTTTTTTGAACTGTGCCTAAAACCAGATCGTAGACTTTTTGCAAGAAAATGTGATCCGCAATCAACTCATCGGCGGATCTTCTTTCAGGATCTAAACTCATGAGATCAATGGGATCATTGATCTCGGCGTGCACATGCGCCGGCCATATAGGTAGAAAATACGCCAGTCCAAAAGTAAAATAGGTCAAAATAATAACCGCCCACAACGGCAAAAAAAGTGATGTGACGACAGCCATTAAAGAAGAGTAAACGATTTGAGACAGAGAAATCGGAAACCATTTAACATTCATGAGCGCCGGTAAAATCATCACGTAACACATCAGGCGCGACCGCACAAAATTAGGATTGATAAAATGGCTTCCCGCAATTGAAACTGGGACCACCGGAACCTGATTTTTAAGTGCGATTTTGATCCACCCTTTTTTCTGACCAAAATCACAGATTTCACGCTCGCGGTAGGTTCGCATGGCTTCATAATTTCCGCCGGGAAAAACCAAAACGGAATTTCCTTCTTTAAAAGCTTCATCGGAAGCTTCATAAGAGGCCGGGATGCAGCCTACTTTATGCATCATCGAACTGATCAGGGGGAATTGGAAAAAAAATCGATGAGTCATGGCAAAACACATGGGCTTTCCGTTAAACCGATTTTCCCAGGCATCTAAAAGCATAAAGCCTTCAATAAAAACGCCCACGCTGTGATTTCCTACGAGCAAATATTTTTTCTCAGGTTGAAGTTTTTCAAGACCTTGAACTTCACAGCCGAAAAGAAATCTCAGAATTGGTAAAAGATATTTTTGTGATTTTAAAATAAAGTTAGAACTTCGAGGGCTTTTCATTATAAACCTAAGTAGTGAATCACATCAGAAGCACTGTATCCAGCACGATCCGTTCTTTGTGGAGTTGATTCTAAAATTTTAATTAAATTATTGAGATCATCTCCGGCGGTAATAAGTGGTTTTTCCAAACTTAGATCACTTTGGATTTGCGCCATACCAATGTCAGCCATCAATGCATTACATAGACATTTTCGACCAACGGTGTCGGCTATCAGTCCGCCTTTTTTTAGATAATCTTTCACAGGCTCGGCCGGACATCGTTGTTTGACTTCGCCAGATTCAGTTTTATAGGCGTGACGAAGATAACCTAAATCACAAATACGTTTTCGACTTTCGTAAACTGTATTTTCTGAAACCGTGCCGTCCAAGCGAACGGCTTTGAATGGAAATCCGGTGGGTGAAGAGACAGGATCGGTAAAGACCCATCCATTTTCAGGACGTTGGCCGGATCGAATTTTCGAGATGACTTTATCTTTTAAAATTTGATCGAAACCTGATTCGTCACAAAACGCAAATAATGTGCCGACTTGAATTCCATGGGCGCCGAGATCACAAACTTCTTTCATTTTTTCCGGTGTGGCGTAATAACCCGCCATCCAAAACGGAAGCCCGAGATCTTTCATTTCTCCAAGGTCCACGTTATCTCGTTCACCGTAAATAGGTTCACCCAAATCGTTGAACTTCATCGGGCCCCGCGGGGGCGCGTTGTGACCGCCCGCCAGCGGGCTTTCAACGATGAATCCATCAACTTGGCCAGTTGATTTCTTTTTAAGACTTAAAGCCAGGGTGCTGGAAGAAACGATCGGAAAAAAATACGGCCGTTTCAAGGGTTTAAAAAAGGCGGCTCCCAGAATTTCTGCCGGATCGAAGCTGGTCACGTTTTGGTCCTCTGATGTACTGCCCGCCACTGGAACTTTCAGCGAAGCTATTTTATTTTGGCTTAATAAATCAAGAGCTCCCGGAATTTCGCGCGGGATTCCCGCACCCATAATAACGTAATCAACGTCTGCTAAAAGCGCCCCGTACAAGCACGCTAAATTGGGAAGAACGACTTTTTCTAATAAATTGATTCCAATTTTTCCGGCATGATTTTCTTTCGCTAAAAAAACTTCTACGAAGCTTGCGACCATGGTTAATTGTAAAAGTGAAGTTGAAGATTTTAAATTATAAAGAGGCGCTCTTTTGTAAGGCTGATTTTGCAGTTTTCCGCCGTCGATAAAATAAGTTTGCAAAATATTCGACACGATTTCGTTTGACGGAAACTGAGTGAGTGCTCGGCGAGTGCTTCCGTCAAGATCACCATCTTGAAGTCTCCGCACTAAAACAGAATTAATGGCTGTTCCCGAAACTACGCCTAAATGTCCGAGTCGAGATACAGTTTTAGCGAGCGTCCAATTGGAAACGGCAATGCCCATTCCGCCCTGAATTAAACGAGGATGTTGAAATGAATTCATGAGAAAAGCTTAACCGTAACTCGGGCTGATTACAATACGTAAGCAGATCATTTTTGTGCCCAATCTGCAGGAACTAAAGGCTTAAGCCCATGTCCGTTACGGGCACGATCACAGCGATCATCTGGTTCGCCATCCTCGAAACTAGCGCTAAAAGATCGACACGGACTCGGACGATTTGCATAAATTTCACAATTAACCGTGTCTCCGATAACTCCCTTTAAAGCACCACAGCGTATTTTTTTTTGGTTCGTTCCGATCATGGACAATTTATGAAGTGAAATTTTTTCCGTAGTCGCTTCTGGAACCCCATGACTTTCGCGCAGAACTTCTGACCAATGAAATGAAACTCTAAAAAAAGCACAGCAAGCGCCGCAACTCAAACAAGGATGATTCGTTACCACTTAGGAATCGACCAATCCGCTTTTAAATAATAAATCCTGACCTGAAATTTTTGGAAGTTCTCCTGCAATTTTTTTTACCAAAACATCAAACCGCGCCAACGATTGATCACGTCGATTTTTATCTTGGCTTTCGAGTCCGTCCGCTAATTCACGCCAATCTGCAGACGTTAATAAATATTCTCCGAGCGATTTGGTAAATACATCAGCCCAGGTTGGTTGACTGTAAGTAAAATTAAGCGACAGAGAATCTTCAAAAGTAGTCGTGGCATGCCAGTAGCCCCGCGGAACAAATAACACACAACCGGGTTGCATATCGATTTCAATGGCATCTTGCGGCACTTCATCTAAAAGCATCGCGTGACATTGCTTTTCTAAAGCGGCCGGCATTTCTAATGATCCGGTAGTAAATCGCTCGGTGGGATTTTTCACTGAATGATTAGGAGCTAAAACCCATTGTTTACTTCCGCTCATCTGAATGATGAAATTAGCATTCGCATCAAAATGTAATCGGGTTCCTTCCCCGGATGGTGTGGCATAAGCAATAGATCGTGCTTTACAAAGGTCAGTTTCCCCGCCCGTGACTAATCCAAGATCCTGGCGAATTTGTTTCAGTGAGTCTTTCAGTACATCGTTTTGCAAATGCATGGAATCAAAAACTAGAGTCATACTGTTCCGGTACGCTTTTAGCGCATCTTGTGGGTCAAGTAAAATTGAGCTATATTCATCATCAAAATCCGGAAGACAGGCACGTACTTTTAATGAACGAGCTGCGACTAAACTTTCCAGATCACGCAATTGATCCAGATCAAAAATAGTTTTGAGTTTATTTTTTGTTGCAGGAATAAAAAGCGGAGTATGGGGCCAGTGATTTTTAAAAAATTCTTGGGAAGTGATCGGAGCAATAAGTTCGTTTAAATTGATTTTTTGCATAAATTAAATGTAATCTCGCCGG
>JACMMZ010000018.1 GCA_014378775.1 Pseudobdellovibrionaceae bacterium | reverse complement strand
AATCCAAGTGGATGTTGCGGTTTTTCCGAACTCAAGATATACGACGGCGGAGGTTTTGCGGTCGATGTCTTTTTGAAACGCGACGAAATTTCCTAATGAATAAACCACAAAAACTTCCCTTTGATCTTGAGTTATAATCTTTTCGGCGGGTTGTAAGACGTGGGGATGAGATCCTATAATTGCAGAGGCACCGGCTTCTGCGAACAATTTAGCGTATTTTTGCTGGGCTTGATTAGGCTCGTGTTTATATTCCTCGCCCCAGTGCGGAACGACGATAATAATATCGGCTAATTTTTGGGTGTTGATTTTCTTAATCAGATTCGTGATCTCAAGGGCTTGATCGTAACAGAGTAATGTTTGTGAAAATTTATCTTTAAATCCATTCAACATTTCAGTACAGGCAATCCAGGCGACTTTGAAATCTTTGATCTCGGTAATTTTATATAACGGATCAAGGCTGCCTTTTTTTCGAGTTCCGACAAACGAAAATTTCTTTTCATTTAAACTATCGATCGTTTTATCTACGCCGATGGATCCGCGATCAAAAGTATGATTGTTTGCTGTCGTGATCAGATCAAAGCCGGTATTTTTAATGGCATCAATAATTTGAGGGTGATAATTAAATAAAAAATTTGTGCCCGAATAAACTTCACCGTCGTACACAAATCCAATATCGCCTTTTTCTTTTAATTTGCTATCAAGACCTAATGCAACTGGGCCTTCTAAGTTCACTTGTGAAAAATCAGCCTGCGCTAATAACGGAGTCACTTTACTCCACAAGACAGAGAAGTCCTGCTTCTTTTTGTCGATGACCTCGCGGTATAAATCCTGATGCACCAAAAGATCACCGGTGAACGAAATGGTTACTTTGGAATCGGCAAATTTTTGATCAGCATCAAAAGTGAGTTCAAACGGCGGCGGTGAAGCTAGTGCAAGAAATGAAGTGAATATGGCACTTAAAAAAATCGATTTCATTAACCAAGGTTATCAACAGATAGGATGCTTTAAAAGGTAAAGTTTTTGCTTGAACCTGACCTTTGTCCAGTACAAAACAATCACCCATTTATGTTAATATAAAAAGGTATGAATGATGGTTCCCGAAATGAAAAAAATAATAGTTTGAGATCTGAATGGTCGATTTTAATTCAAAGTTTCATTGAAGATGATGTTGTTGATCTAGAAGTTGATAAGAATCATAAACTCATCGCGCAGTTAAAAGCTCAGGGTCTGACGTTTGATGATCTTAAGTCCTATGCTAAGCATCTTAGCGTCGAGCGTAAAAGCATTAACAATCAAATTGAAGACGTCAAAAAATCCATCGAAAGCAAGCAACAGACCATCGAGAATTTAATTTTAGTGCACTCTGAAACTTCCAGTGTATTAACCGAAATTGAAAAGTTGAATGGATTAGGGAAAAAGCTTTCTCAAAAGATGAGTCAGATTGAAAAAAAATCTAAGTCTTTGCGATTGGCGGAGACTTTGTTTCTGTCTGAATCTGAAGAACTTTAAGTTCTTTCAGCTTCCGTGTGGTTTGCTGCAATACTATTTCTAATACTTTAAATTCTTTGGTCGAAGGCGCGTTTTGCAAAAGCATGCGTCGAAGGACCGTGAACACATTCATCTTCTTTTTATCTAATTGAAATCCCATTTCCGTCAGCCAGGCTTTTAATGATTGATCGGGAAAAATATTTTCGGGCTTCTTTTGATTTTCTTTGGCTTTTTGTTGTCCATCTAACCGCGTACGTTCACCACCGAAAACCGAACGAAAGATAAACATCGCCAGTAAACTGGCTTGGGCCAGATTTAAACTGGTGTTGTCACCGTAAGTAGGAATGGTACAGCAGGCGTTAGCGTATTGAATATCATCGCCACTAAGGCCCCAGTCTTCCGGTCCAAATACCAGATGGATCGGGAAAGCATCGTCTGAATCTTGGTTAAGGCCGATATGGGTGTCTTTGAAATTACGAAGAGCAGTTTCAAGATCCTGAGCTTGGCGCCCGCGCCCGTCACGAGCTGTTGTTGCAATAAATAAACCTTTAGGCTCACCTGAGAAAAAATCGTCCCAATCTTTGTAAATCACTTTATTTTCTAAGGCGGCCTGTCCGGTGGCAGCGGCTTTCTGGGCTTCGAGGGTGAATTTGCATTGGGGACCGATAAGAATTAATTTGGTGAAACCCATATTGGCCATGGCACGAGATGCCGCGCCGACATTGCGTTCATACAGCGAACGCACTAAAACAATTCGAAGGTCAATTTTACGCATGAGCAAGTTTAATCCCATCGGTGATGACTTGATTTAATTCGTTATTTTCTTTCATGATCACATCAAGATGAGATTGGATTTCAGACTGAACAACCAAATTAAATTTAAGTGAAAGTTCTAAAAGCTCCACGAACAAGAGCCATTCGTGCGAAGCTTTATTTTTGCAATCCTGGAAAGTATCTTGGATTAATTTTTCCGTCACATTATTTTTTGTTCGGATGTCTCTGATCTTTTGGTACAGCTCAAAAATTTTCATTTGTTGATCATTGTATTTAACTTTCGGAACTGTAGAGGCCACAAAATCACCGGTGTGACCGTAGGCTTCGCGGTCCGCGGGACCACCGTAAACAGATGTCACCTCAGATCCCTGAAGGATATCCAAAAGTCCCCATTCAGGTTTAAAGTAAATTTGGTCATTGTAAGTCATCGTGGCGTTTTCAAAAGTATAGATTACGCTATTTTTTTCGATCGTGGTACAGTCCACTAATTTACCAGTAATTTTAAATCCTGATTCGTATTGAAAAGTGACGTCAGTGTTCAAAGTTAACCCTGAGGCCGTGAATTTTCCCAATGGAGTGCTATAGCCGTGTTGATGATAATCAGGCCCGTGACCTTGAAGCTGTTGGTCAGCTAAGGAAATTTGCGTAGGGCCGGAAAATTTAGTAAAAATAATTTTCTCTGATTCAAACGACGCGGTTAAATAGCTGTCCAGTACGCCGCTGATTTGAAATCCAGAATCAAGTTCGATTGTATTCACAGACTGTGCTGCTAAAACTTTGTAAAGACCGTCTTTGCCACCTTTTTTATAAGCCATGGTCTCACTGAACTGATGCAGAACTTTGACCAAAGTTTTAAAATCAGGCGTGACAAATAATTGAGGTTGCGGTTCGGTGATGTCATAAATTTGCTCGATGCAATCGACCGTTAAGGGAATTTTTTTTACTTTTTCAGACAGGCACCATTTCGATTCACCGATCGAAGATAATAAACCTGCACCAAATATTTTCGGATTATCGAGATCACCAATCAATCCGTATTCTGCGGTCCACCAGTTCATGCGCGATAATTGAGATGCTTCAGAGGTGTGCGTGATACTTTTTATTGTGCCAGTTAATTTAATTTCGGCTTTAACTATATCATCAACAGTTGAAGCTGGATTTTCCTTTGTGTCTGAAAGATCACGTATAGCTTCATAAAGATCGAGATCTTCGCGGCTGATGATAGCTTTTTTAGCGACTTGAGAATACTGCTTAAGGTAATCGGCGTACTCTTCATCAATGATAATTGGTGCGTGTCCCGCCGCTTCGTGAACAATATCAGGCGCCGGAGTGTAAAGCAGATGATCAATCGTTCTCATATCACTGGCGATCGGAAGTACACCTAAAGATTGTAATTCCATAAAAGCTGCCGGAGGAATAAATCCACTGACAGGTCTTGCCGTCCATCCGAATTTTTCCAAGCACTTACTGATTTCAGAAATTTTGGGAATGTATTCAACCGAGATCCCGGTCTTAGTCAGACCTTCAGAATAACAAGGATGACCATGTTGACCTAAAAAATTTTTCAGCTGACGAAGGCAGTATCTCCAAACCGCTTGATCCTGAGCCGTGTATTTACCGTAATCTTGTTCGACGATATATTTTTGGAGATGTTGTGGCAGCCTCATTATAACCAAGTATCCTTTTGCGAAAGATAGTTTCCCACATAGTCTTCGATGGCTTTTTCAAGCGGCCACTGCGCAGGGCTCATCCCGGCTGAATGCCATTTATTCATGTTGGCTTGAGTAAAATATTGGTACTGATTTTTTATATCATCAGGAATTTCCAGCCAATTGATTTGAACGGGAAGATCGACGGATTTAAACAAAGGCTTAGCAAGGTCCAACCAACTACGCGCGGTTCCGTAGCCCATATTATAAATACCCGAATGCGGTTTTTTATCCATGAGTTCCATCATCCAGCGGGTGATGTCTTTCACGTAAACAAAATCGCGTAACTGTTCGCCGTCTTTATAAATGGGATTCGATGATTTAAATAAACCTAAAGATTTGGTATTTTTTATTTGGTGAAAGGCTTTAAAGGCCACACTGGCCATCGAGCCTTTTTCATATTCATTTGGTCCAAACACATTAAAAAATTTCAGCCCGTACCAATTTTCGGGCGTGGCAGACTGCTTAACGGCCCAGCGATCCATTAAAACTTTTGAATCACCGTAAAGATTTAACGGTTTTAATTTTTCTGAATCGAAAGTGTCATCGAAGCCATTTTCTCCGGCGCCGTAAGTAGCTGCACTACTGGCGTAGATAAGACTCTTTTGATATTGCGCACACCAATTAAAAAGACGCTGAGAGTATTCAAAATTGTTGGCGTAAAGAAAATCCCAATTTTTTTCGGTGGTCGATGAACAGGCACCCATATGGATAACCCAACTGACCTTTTTTTGAATTTCGGGTTGGTCGAGAAAACTCCAAAGTTCACTAGCGAGGAAAAATTTGGCGTACTGCCGTTTGGCTAAAACATTTCTAGTTTCTAATCCAACCGAGTCCACCGCGATGATGTCGGTGAAACCCTTTTGATTGAGTTCCCAAATGAATGCACTACCGATAAAGCCATTGGCGCCTGTTACAATAATCATGCATGGGAGTATCTGCTATGACTCGTCATGTTCGCAAGAAGTTTGATATAAATTGGCTATTGTGTATGCTGATTTAACTTAAATATCCTCAAAGGCGGACCCGCATGAACACATTAATTTTATTAACTGATCTGATTGAAAAAGCCATCCTGATTTTACTCGGGGGCCTGTCGATTTGGTCGATATCTATTATCATCGATCGGAGACGTTATTTTAAAGCTCAATTTTTAAATGATGAATACAATCAAATTAAACAAAGCCTTTCCAATGAGGGGCGCTTTAAGGCGCAGTCATCTGGTTTTTACGCGCAGGCGGCTTTAGCTTTTCAACAACCATCGACTTTACAAACGGATCGGGCCTATTCGAGTTTTATCAAAGAAAACCGCGAGCATTTAGAAAAAGGTTTAAATGTTTTAGCGACGCTCGGGGCGAATGCTCCGTTCATTGGATTACTCGGAACAGTATTAGGAATTATTCGTGCTTTAGCTTACTTAGGCAATCAAGCTGGAAGCTCATCGGTGATGTCCGGAGTTTCACAAGCGCTCTATGCCACAGCCATAGGGCTTTTCGTGGCCATCCCCGCGGTAGTAGCATTTAATACTTTTTCAAATCAGATCAAGCGCGCCGTACAAAAAACAGATTCTTTAAAAGATTTGTATGTTGCGAAGTCAGGTTTAAAATAATGGGAGCCTCATTTGAAACTGATGATCAGGATGATTCAACCGGTGCAGGATTTTCTTCGATCAACGTGACGCCATTTGTCGATGTGATGTTGGTGCTGTTGGTGATTTTTATGATCACGGCGCCGATGCTGATCAAAGATATTATTGATATCAAATTACCAAAAACTGCCACCTCTGACGGACAGAAAGCCGAGCTCATTGGCATTGCGATTAATAAAGACGGACAAGTTTTATTAAACGGCAACTTAGTTGATGATGAAAATTTAAAATCGCAAATTAAAGAAATGCTGCTGATCAATCCGAACACGCAGGGCGTGATCTCTGCTGATGTCGAACTGCCTTACGGAAAAGTGGTGCGCGTGATCGATCAATTAAAAATAGCGGGCCTGGATAAGTTTGCAGTTCAAATTGAAAAGGAAGAAACAAAATAATTCATGTTGAAGCTGACTTATCGTCTTTCTTCCATTCAAATATCGGTGATGCTTCACGGCTTGATTGCCTTGTTGATTATTTTAATGAGTCTGGATTTTTTCAAAGTAACCAAGAATAAAACCATTGATTTTGAAGTGTACACCGATCCCATTTTAGCTCTGACAGCCCGACCCATTTTAAATAAACCGGTTGAAAATTTGCAGCCAAAGCCTGAATCGGTCAGTCGTAAAGTTTTCGGAGTGAATCGAAAATCAATCACGACCATGGATGCGTCAGCGACGGCGGTTAAAGCGGGAAATACCACCGCTAAAGAAAATGATGAACTTGCATTAAGTAAAGATGATGCCGATTCATTACCGATTCCAATAGCCGATTATCTGATCACCGACGAGCCTAGCGTTATTTTTGAACCAAAAAATAAACAACGTACCGAAGAAGCCCGCAAAAACGGTTACACGGGAACGGCTCGCATGAAAATTTTGGTTGATACCGCCGGAAACGTACGTGACGTCAAATTACTGAACACTTTAAAATATGGATTAGATGAGCGCGCCGTGGAAATCGTAAAGCAAGTTAAATTAAGTCCGGCCAAAGTTAACGGTAAACCGGTAGCAGTCATACGTGATTTTACCATCACCTTTAAAGCTACGGATTAGGTACGCCGAGATGTATCGTGAGGAAAAGATGAAGTATTTATTTTTAATATTTTTT
>JACMMZ010000167.1 GCA_014378775.1 Pseudobdellovibrionaceae bacterium | reverse complement strand
TCCGGCCGGGCTTTTTGTTAATTCCCATTCGTACTTAAATAAATTTTCAAAATAGTTATTATCCCATTGTGTCGGATTTGTCGTCCAAGCACCTTCGATACCGCTGGTAATGGTGTGACCACTGTGACCATCGCCTAAACTGTTGATCCAACCGAATCCTTGATTTTCAATGCCGCCACCTTCTGGCTCAGCTCCAACGTGTTTTCCGGGCTCGGCTGCCCCGTGTGATTTACCAAACGTATGACCACCAGCAACTAAGGCTACGGTTTCTTCATCGTTCATCGCCATCCGCGCAAAAGTTTCACGAATATCGTGCGCAGATCCTTGCGGATCTGGTTTTCCGTTCGGTCCTTCGGGATTGACGTAAATTAATCCCATCTGCACCGCCGCTAATGGATTCGCAAGCTTACGGCCTTCGCTGTAACGCTCGTCACCCATCCACTTCGTTTCATTGCCCCAGTGAATATCTTGTTCAGGCTCCCAAATATCTTCGCGACCGCCGGCGAAACCAAAAGTTTTAAATCCCATGGTGTCCATCGCCACGGTCCCGGCTAAAATAAAAAGATCGGCCCAAGAAAGTTTAGCTCCGTATTTTTGTTTGATCGGCCAAAGTAAACGTCGGGCTTTATCTAAATTTCCATTATCGGGCCAGCTATTCAGTGGAGCAAATCTTTGTGATCCTGAACTGCTACCACCGCGGCCATCAAACGTCCGGTAAGTGCCGGCGCTATGCCAAGCCATGCGGACGAACAAGGGACCATAGTGACCGTAATCTGCCGGCCACCAGTCTTGTGAATCGGTCATCAGAAAAGATAAATCCTTCACGACAGTGTCGAGGTCTAATGTTTTGAATTCTTTTGCATAATTAAAATCGGATCCCATCGGATTTGATTTTTTTGAGTGAGCATGCAGGACATTCAAATTGAGGGCGTTCGGCCACCAATTTGAATTCGGTTGAGGTTTAGCTACTGTAGGCTTGTTGGCTGCGCCGGGGAACGGGCACATGGATTCAGTTGATGACATAATACTTCCTTTGTAAACGATTCTCTATGAGCCTCTAACACTAGGGTCATGGAAATCGACAAGCAAAGGTTTATTTGATTTCTTGATAGATCGATCAAGAAAAACGATTAGAAGCTATGAAATTTAATGCAAAAGCTAATCGGTGAGAACTAGCTTTTACTTCGAATATTCTGATTTTTTTTAAAATAGATTATTGTGCTGAGTTAGAAACGAACGGTGTTCCTTTTTCAATACCTTTGTAGGTATCTACCCTAGAGCCTGCCGTGATGACCGTGTCTTGAAATCGCTGTTTTACAAAGTCTGTTAAGGTGTGCAATTCGTTTTCGAAATCTTTTTGATCTTTTTTAACAATCGGGCATTTCGCAATTGTTGCGAAGCGCGAGACGTAGTTAGACCATCTTTTTTCAGACATGTCTAACGAACGCTGGACTTTAAAATTGACCACTTCGCCAACGGCACGATCGTCTGCGCCGGGACCTAAGTTGTTTCGGATCGCTAAAACTTTGTCTTTACTCATTAAATTTTCGACGTCAGAAAATATTGCGGTCTTGCTTGAGCAATAGTTTTTAAGATAGGCTTTCATCTCGGAATAGCAAGTGGCCTGAATTTTAGAAGTCACTTTGTCTTCACCCAAGTAATTACGTAGTTCTTCGCTGAGATTGTCTTTTTGCACGACCATTTCTAGGTTACAGCTTTTTAAAGTCGTCATTTTGTCGATGTGAATCATACTTCTGACATTATCTAAGGTTTCAACACTCATCGAGGCAAAACCATTTACGGAAATTAGGACTGTTATTAAACCTAGAGCCAGTTTGGAATTTGTTGTTTTCATTTTATACCTCTTTGCAGATATGTATTTCAATGTCCGTGCCGGCTGAGCTAGAATCAAGAGGTTTTAATAGAGAAATGGTTTGCGCTAGCCAAATTTCGTCGGACTGCCGGAAACCGATTGGGCGTTTCAAAATGAGATAGTTAAGCTTGTTAAGCTGAGTGAACTATTTGGTTTGAATTAGTGAGCCGTCGTCGAACTCGTGATAATCAATCAACTTATTATTGGTGGCATCAAATTGAACTTTTAGAAAATTCCCTTTGAAAAATAAACACTTAAAGCCTTCGGATTCATCGAGCACAATGTAGGGTATATTTTCTTTTATATAGTCACCGGCCGCATCTTGTACGGTTCGGGAAATGCAGATGTAGTTTTTCAAGTTGTCATAATCGGTTAAGAATTCATTTTGACTGATGACCAAACCTTTGCCTTCCAAGTTTGGAAAGTGATTTTTTACTATTTCGTACAACCCAATTACTTCATCTTTATTTAACATACTTAGATCCTAGCAAGTTCAACTCACTTTGCCAACGGGACTGC
>JACMMZ010000166.1 GCA_014378775.1 Pseudobdellovibrionaceae bacterium | reverse complement strand
GACAACACTATGTTGTTCCCATGCCTTGATCTAGTTAAGTGGTTCATTTATATCACTTGCATGCACCAAGCTCATGAACTTTTATCTAAAATTCTGACTCGTCGTTTAGAAGAGCTGTCTGAGAAAAGACCAGGCTATTCATTGCGTTCGCTAGCTAAAAAATTAGATATCAGTCCATCACATCTGTCACGGGTGCTTCGAGGTCAAAAAGGAATTTCTTATCAAAGCGCCTTGCGCCTAATCAAAGAGCTCGATTTAACAAAGCACCAGTCTGAAGAAATTATTCAGCTTTACAAAGAGCAAAGTAATCCTAAAACTTCAAAAGTCATAGCTGAGCAACAAAAGCAGCAAATATTAAATCTTGAAGTCTTTCGTATGATAGCTGATTGGTATCACTTTCCTATTTTAGAACTTTTAAAAACTAAAAAATTTAAACATAGTGAAGACTTTATCGCAAAGAGACTTTTGTTAGATAAAACGACCGTTACAGTGGCTCTTAATCGTTTGATTGAACTGGGATTCATTGAAAAGAAACAAGGTCAATATCGATTGACCGACGCTGAAATGTTCGAAACACCAGATGATATTCAAAATGCAGCTATTAAAAAACACCATTTACAAATGATGGACAAAGCCAAAGATGCTTTGCAAAAGCAGTTACCAGTTGTACGAGAATTCCAGTCACTTAATCTTAATTTCGATATAGCATCGTGTAAAGCTGCTAAAAAAGAGATCCGAAAATTTGTACAAAGTTTTAATAAAAAATTTAGTCAGGTTAACGGTGATGAAGTTTATCAACTTAATTTACAATTGTTTTCATTAACTCAGGAGATTTTATGATTCAGAAAATACTATTTATAATACTTATAGCCTCATTTGCTCAGGCCCAAAAGAAAGATCACCGTGTAGGCAACGGCGGAGCTGGAGTCTGTATATCAGATAAATGTGTGACTTTACCTGAAGCCGGTGTAGTCTTACCAGAGCCTGAAGAGCAATACGTCATGTTGCAGCAAGAGACTATCAAAGCTATTCACAAGATAGCGTACTCTTTGCCATTGGGTGCTGAAGGACAAGACGCTCTTTTCCGTGAAACAGTCGGTCAAGGGGACACATTCATACGCTTAGATATAGTTGACCCTGAAAAGCTAAAAGCCCTTAAATCTGAATATATCGAAATTTTAAAAGCAGCTCAGTACAGCGTGAATGAAAACAATTTAGAAATTTATGCTTTTGGCAATACATACGATATGCCACAGCCAGTGACGTACTTACTTCCGATTTTTTTTAAATTAACTGCTGAACAACAAGCTAAAGTTCTTATTCACGAAAAAAATGTTAGAAATTTAATCAAAGGAAAAATTACTTTTGAAGAAATCTTAGAGCTAGATAACTTAAATGAAAAACTTCTTTTAAATCCAGATGCGCTTTTAAATGCGTCTTTTAGAATTGATCGATGGACCGATCTGTCATACAAATCTATCGAAGGTAAGAGTTATGACGTTAGATCTCAAATGGTTAAAATTTATCTCGGTTGGCTTTTAAAAAGTCAAAACTTAATACTTGAAAATAGTAAAGCTTGCGGAACTGAGTATGGTTTCAGTACAGATTGTTATTTTGATCGTACAATGGCTATGCTGAACTACAATTTGCCGCCAGCATTTATTCGCTTAGCTGATAAAATGTCTTTTAAATCGATGTTATTATTTCAGGATAAGATTGAGTTAGAAGAGCAAGATCAAGCTGAAATCTTAAAAATTTGCTCTGAAAAATTAGCTAGTAAAGAAAATGTACTACGTCTTATTTATCCTTATCGTGAGAAATCTTTTAGTGTGAATTATTATTTGTTTACTGCAACTTGCTCGCGTGGAGCCAATGGAAAATACAGCGTTCAAACAATGGAAATTAAATAGGAGGAGATGTGTTGTCACCAATTGAAAGAAAACAAAATGCTACCAAAGTGTTAAAGGTTTCCTGGATTACAATCTTTACAGTTATTATTGCCATTGTTGTGTATTCTATTTTCAAAACAGACTTTAGCTACTTTAGTATGTTAGATTTTGATCATAATTCAAAAGAAGTCGTATTTGTTTTTGTTGGAGGTTTATCTCTAATATTAGGATTAGTTTGGCCTTTAATTAATAAAAAAATTATGAGTGGCCGATCAGGTATAGATATAGCTTTTGTTGGAAACATCATGCAAAGCGGTTTCTTCTTAACGGCTCCGCTTTGTGGACTTATTGTAGGTCACATTAGTGATAAGTATAATACGGCTTTTATTTTATATGCGGCAGCCATCGCTTGTATGCTAAAAATATTTCCAACAGAAAAACTATTTACAAATATACCAGATTCAGAATTCGAATTTTCAAAAAAACCAGTCGGGAAAAGCAACAGATACCGTATAATCTTAAGCTTAGTAACAATTGTTTACACAATTTGGTATATGAAAAAATATTTCTTAAGCTAGCCAATAGGTAATAAGAAAGCTACTTTTTATGGGCGAGTTTTAGTGCGAGGGGATTGGGTGTGTGAGGGCCTGAAACGTAAATCAAATAATTTCTAAGCCGCTCGATCAAGCTTAACTTTAAATTTAAGCCCTGATCGTGAAATTTCATCCTGTAACGCCAAACGAACAAACTGCTCTTCGGAAAAACCAAGAAGTTTTGCAAAATCAGCAGCGCGCGACACGCTTAAAAATTTTCGTCCCTTTTCGATATCACATAGATGCGACTTAGATATTTTCAGCTTTTTAGCAAAAGCAGATTGAGTTATATCATCCCCCAAGCGAATAGATTCGATGAGGCTGGCAATTGACAATTCTTTACCAGTAACTTTTTCTAAAAATTTAACAGCATCAGATTTCTTTTTAATACGCATGTTTATTAACTCCTATGACCTCAACGAATTCAATCGTTCCATCATTTTTAATTATGTAAATAGCCCTGTAGGCTTTGTTTAATCGAATGGATCTTTGCCCTTTGCGGTCACCTTTAAGTGGTTCATCATGATAGCCTGGAATTTTGCGAACCATCTCTAACCCACGAAATTCAACGTCGTCAACCCAGGCTAATAGCTTTGTAACAATAAAGCTCGGAAGCTTAGTAATTTCTTTTTTAGCTTTAGCAGAAATGACAACGTAATTAACCATCAATTATAAAAGTACACCATTTAGGTGTATATGTCAACTTAGGTTTTTTGCATGGAAGGGTGGAGAATTTGCTCCAGGCGTGATTCCTTACACAAGTATCAGAAATTTCTATTTTAAATCGAGTTTTGCATTGGAGAAAGCCCCCTGAAGTTGCTGGTGTCTCTGAAAATTTAAAGCTTTTGTCGGACTGTGAGGTCATGGGTGATGTAATTAAATTATTTTCACCTAGGGGTTAGATTTTCAGCTAGCCACTTATTGGCTATATGGTCGGTAAGTTATTTCACGGTCCTTTAAACACAACACTCAGAAATATTTCATTGTTTTTATAACTGTTAATTTCATTATTCGAATTCTGTGAGGCTATGGATAAGCCTGATTTAACGACCCATGCTTCATCTAGTAAATAAGCCAGTCCGATACGAGCCGAAGTTAAAAAAGTTTTCTCATTACTATCCGCGCCTTGAAAGCTGGTTTTACCACGACGATTTGTAATTTCGGTTACCTGGGAAATTTTTCGATTCGGATAGGAAACGCTTGAAATTCGCAGTTCTGAATTCCATGATAATTTAGGGGTGTAAACGCCCCCAAGTCCG
>JACMMZ010000165.1 GCA_014378775.1 Pseudobdellovibrionaceae bacterium | reverse complement strand
AGAGAAAATAATTTTTCGGCCAGAATTTCAAACTACAACATGCGGGTTAAATCGACTACCGGGCGGGTTGCGCATTCCTTGGCTTCAGAGCTGAATTTATCGATCTTAAGACTTGAATCGTTTAATTCTACAATTGTATTAGTAATTGTCGGCGGAGCCATCTTGTCCGCACCTTGAGCCATTACTCTTTGAACTAAGGTGACGGATCCACTTGCACTCACACAGGTTCCAATTTTTACCCTAACTGGCAGCGCCGCTACAATCTCATCGTATTTTAAAGTCGTTGTTTTAGCTCCAACGCGATCGACTTTTAGAGCGTTTAATTTCGTCGCGATTTCGTTATCTAAACCCGCAGCAGTTCCATCCCATTCGATCGTGGAAACAATGGACGTTGCGATTAAGTTTTTCTTATCGGCTGTGGAATTCGTATCCTCAGTCCGAGACACTTCGACCGTGTAAAAACCTGGTGTCTGCGTGACTTGAATCATAATAATCTCTGAGGCAGCTTGAGAGGTAAAGTTGGTAACAATCAGGTTTCCTGCGTCGTCTTTTTTTCCGGTTTTGACATATCCCACGGACTGAATCATTTCGTTCACTTTACTTTTTAAAATTAACGAAGTTAATCGACCTTGAGTATCTTTCACGAGTGACTTGATGTCGTACTTCAAAGAGTATTCGCTGGAAAAAGCCGGCGTGTCGAAGGTTTTCATCTTGTTGACCGCTGACAAAGTCAAAACTTGAGTCGTAGGCTCGAAAGTTGTTTCTAAACCTTGTACGGCCGCGTACTGAGGATTTAAAACAGCTTTCAAAACATATAGAGGTTCAAATTGGCGGTCGAGAGTGATGGCCAATAATTTGTTGTTCTCAACCGTGTTAGCGCCATCGTCTTTGATTTTTGCTTTGTCATCGAAAGGCTTTTTGATCGTTACATCCTTGGGTTGACAAGCGACCAGCAGAGTTGAAATCACAGTCATCAATAACACAAAATTAAACCTGATTTTTTTCATAGTTTCCCCAAAAAAAGTAAAGCTGTTCAAATTACCGAAAGGTATATCTCGGCGTTTGGCAAAATACCAATTTTAAATCTGATTCCGGTTAATCCCAAGTCGGCCGACTTAAAGCCCAGCACAATTTACAGAAGTGTCCAACCCCTAAACACCTTTCCCGGTTAAAGCACATGCTTTTTTTCAATCCAACTAGCCAAATCTAAATTGATCAATTCCCAACCTCGGACCCCCTTTCTGCCCATTTTAACTGAGACTACCCCCTCGCCCGCTAGGTGAACTTGCACTCAGTCCCTCGATCCCTTTCATCCACCTTCCTCAGTCAAAGGAGTTTTCCAATGAAATCCACGCAACTTTCGCTCATCCCCACCCGATCTAATAAACGATTTTTCGGCGGAGCCCTGCTCGTTGGGCGGCGTAAAACCCCTCGCCCTCTGAATACCCAAGAAGCCATTCATTTTGTGCTTCGTTCTCAATTCGCTCAGGGAAAGACATCTTTCCGAACCCAGAAAAATCTTCGGGGTATAACAGTTATTCTGAAAAAAGCCTCGGTTAAGTACGGCGTGCGCATTTACCGCCAGGCTATTCAATCAAACCATATCCATCTTGTACTCAAAATTCCGTCACGAAAGTCTTACAAATGTTTTATCGCGGTCATCACGGGCAAAATCGCAAGCATTGTGATGAATTTTCAAAGCTTTAAAAATTTTGTGAAGGACTTATTGATTCGAGAAGCGGGCGAGGGGTACAAAACTCCACATCAAGGACAAGCCTTTTGGGAATACCGGCCTTTTAGTCGACTGCTGTTTTGGGGTAAGGATTATAAAACAGTGATCAATTATTTACTCAAAAATACTTTAGAGGCTTTGGGCTTTTTAAAATACGAACCGCGTGCAAAAAATTACGTCTATGAAAAAATACATGAACGAAAAAGAAAACGCGAGCCAAACATCAGTTGGGCGAGGGATTTCAAAACACCTATCTGGTAAATTCGGATAAGCCCTAAGTTTATATAATAAGTGGAAAACTGGAATTCGGGCCGTGGGTCAAGCTTAAGCTACGAGTGCAGTTGGATTTGGCTTTTAATGTCGGTCCAAAACCAATTTAAATGGGGGTCTCGCAAAATGACGTCTTGCAAAGGATTGGTGCAGACTTTTAATTGCAGCCGCAATAGCGATTCGATTTCGTCAAAGCCCGGGCCGATGGTTACAATATTTAAAGCATCGATTGTCGAGAGCCTTTGAAACACACTGACTAAATCATCGGTCCGTAAATAATCAGTTCGCTTGATGATGAGCTCTGGTTCAATTTTATTTTTAAGCCAGCGTTGGTACAACCCATTTTGGAGAATTTTTTTAAGATGTTTTTGTTGGTGATAATTCAGCTGTTGGTAAGCGTCTGATTCGTTCATCGCCAGAAAAAGATCGCTGTCGACAAATTCAATTTGGGACATTTTTAATTCAGAAATGATTTCCGGGATCCGAAGAAGCGATCTTCGAACCAAAACATCATCTATTAAAGCTCCGTCCGTGAAGTAAATGACCGTCATAGTCGTCCTCGATCTAAGAATAGTCTAAGTGCCATCGGCTTTCTATACCTAAATCTAGATACAACCAAAAGCCCGGCGTTGGTCCAGCCGTATTTTTACGTCACACCTCTGAAAGTCCAGTCTTTCGCCGTCTAGGTAGAAATTAATGCCGAGACCTAGGGCCATTTGCTATCTTAGAGCGAGATCTCATGTAAGGAATAAATTTGAACAATCAGCGTGGTACATCTTGAAGAAATTGTCAGAGTTGCAAAGAAATCGCATTTCAAAATGGGCGCTTTACGGCCTTCTTATTTTCTTTGCTTTTACGGTTGCCGATCTGACACTTATTTATTTTCGTGATCAGTTTTTGCCTGATCAAGCCCCTCCAAAAAAAGACCCTAAAGGTCCTATCAGCTACCGGATCGATCGCGGGCAGTACTCCCCGATTGTCAGTCGTAATATTTTTAATTCAACCGGTTTTATTCCTGATCCGCTTCGACCAAAAGATGAAGACGGATCTTCTAAGAAAAACGATGTCCCGGTCCTATCAAACTTACCTATCGTCCTTATTGGCACTTTGGTTCATTCTAATCCGGAAAAATCAGTGGCGGCGATCGAAATCAAATCTAAAAATATTTCGGGCTCTTACACCGTTGGAGCTGAAATCGAAGGTTTAGCTAAAGTTGAATCTATTCAGCGCGGGATTATTTATTTCAGAAATTTAAATAACGGCGCTTTAGAATATATTGAAATGAATCAAGGCGGCAATAAAGTATCTTTTGATCAAGCTAAAGCTGTCGTTATAGCTCCCACTGGCGGCGAAATTCAAAAAGTCGGAAACAATACTTTTAAAATTAAGCGCAGTGATTTGAATAAATATCTTAATGATCTTTCAAGTTTACTTATGCAGGCTCGGGCTGTTCCGAACCGCGATCCCAATACAGGCGAAATTAATGGATACCGCTTAGTTGATTACCAAGCTGGAAGTATTTTTGAACAACTGCAAATTCCTCGAGGAACGTTGATCAAAACGGCCAACGGAGAGCCTGTGACTAACGTTCAAGCCGCGATGGAAATGTTCAATAAAATGAAAAATGGAAACGGTGTCGAGCTTGGGGTTGAGAGTAACGGAACGAATCAGACTTTTAAGTACGATATCCAGTAAATTTATGATCACCAAAGATGGCGATCCGCAAAGGTAGGTAAATGATGACCTTAAAAAAATCGACTCCTTACAACGAGATTTTGAAAAATCTTCTGGTGGGATTTTTTATAACGCAGCTCTGTGTTTCGGTTTCATACGCTCAGTTTGAAGATTTCCCCCCACCTCCGCCTCCGGGATTAGGTGATGAATCCGGAGCCATCCCGCCTTCGTTTCAAGAGCCGGTTGATGTGCCCGCGCCAGCAAACGGTGCTCCAGTGAGACCTTCAACACCGGTGAGTAATCGTGGCGGCTCAACCCCATCGAATCAATACATTAAGCCAGCAAACGGTAATGCCAAAACGTCTATTTTAAGTGAAAAACAAAAAAGCAAATTTGCCAAAGCTCATCCCGAAGATATTACGTCGGAAAATTTTCCTGAAACAATTGAATCGTTTGACTTTCCCAACGTCGAAATCACCGACATTATTAAAGCTATTTCCGAATTAACTGGCAAAAACTTTATCATCGATTCGACGGTCAGAGGAAAAATTACGATTATTGCTCCTAGTAAAATTACTGTCGCGGAAGCGTATAAAGCTTTCTTGTCGTCTTTGGCGATTAACGGTTTTACCGTTGTTCCTAGCGGTGGTTTTTTGAAAATTCGAAATGCCCGTTCGGCTCAGCGAGACGGTATTGATATCTATTCCGGAAGTTATTACCCGAATACGGATCAAATGATCACCAAGGTTGTTCATTTAAAACACATCACGGCGGAAACTTTAAAGACGCAATTAGGTCGATTACTCAATTCAAGTTACGGCGAAATTGAAGCCTACCCCCAAACTAATTCCATGATTATTTCTGATTTTGGTTCAAGTATTGACCGCATTATGAAAATCATTAATCAGTTAGATGTTCCGGGTTTTGAAGAGCAACTTGAAGTTGTCGGAATTAAATTTGCGAAAGCCAAAGACATTGCTGATCTGATCGATAAAGTCGTGAACAAAGGACAAAAACCAGCCAGTGGCGGAGGTTTTAATGGCGGCGGTGGACGATTTGCAGCCGCTCCCGGTGCTGTCGCATCTAAAGGTGCGGGAACTTCATCGTTTCTGGTTTTTCCCGATGACCGTACCAATTCATTAATTATTATTGGTAATCGCGCCGGTATCGGTCGGGTTAAGAAATTAATTTCTCAACTGGATTTTAAGGTTTCGGCCGAAAGCCAAGGCGGAGTTTACGTTTATTACGTGAAACACGGAGAGGCTGAAAAAATTGCGGCGACTTTATCTGAAGTAGCTAAAGATTCAGCGCCGAAAGCGCCGCCGACAAACTCGGGTTTTGGTTTCCAACCGCAAGGACAAGCGGCGGTTCGTGAAGGCGTCTTCGGCGGTGACGTTTCGATCAAGCCGGACAAAGGAACAAATTCTTTGGTTATCTCTGCCAGTAAACAAGATTACGAAAAGGTCATGAATATTTTAAGTAAATTAGATATTCCACGTGATCAAGTTTTTGTTGAATCTATTGTAATGGAAATGAATATGTCAGATGGATTCGAATCCAGCGGGGGTTTAGTCAAATTTGATAAGGATGGCGGTAAGGCTGGATTTGTTGGAAAAACCTCTGACTTAACCGATATCTTAAGTCCCCTGGCCGGAGCCGGAAATGCTATCTTAGGATTTTCTTCAGGATCTGTCAGCGTAAATGATCCGATTTCGGGGAAAGCCACAACTCTTCCGAATCTTTTAGGTTTTTTAAAGTTTATTAAAAAATATGGAAAAACAAATATTTTATCTACCCCGCAAATATCTGCCATGGATGCGCAGGAAGCTGAAATCGAAGTCGGAGATTCGGTCGTAACTCGCACCACAATTATTCCCGGATCAAACGGTAATCCAAGTTTATCGCAACCTGAATTTGCGGATGCGACGATTAAGCTCACTATTAAGCCTTTCATCAGCCCGTCTTCGGAAACGATTCGTATGGAATTCAAGCAAGTCATTAAGCAAATTTCAAACGTTCAAGTTCCTTCAAGTTTTGAAGGCAAGGTTCAACCCTTAGCGACGCGTAACATGAAAACAAATCTTGTTCTTAATAACGGAGATACGGCCGTCATCGGCGGCTTGATGAAAGATGAAGAAATCGAACAAACTAAAAAAGTTCCAGTTTTAGGCGATCTTCCAATATTAGGATGGTTATTCAAAAGTAAAGATGTCACAAAAACGAAAGTTAACATGCTAGTCTTTTTAACTCCAAGAATTATTCGAAATGGAACCGATCAAAAACGAATGGTTCAAGAAAAAACCAATGATCGACTTAATTTCTTAAAGAAAAATGGTGGTAAAGATCCTTACGGAAATACCATCGATAAGATTCTAAAAAGAGAAGCCCGCGTTCCTCAGGGAGTTCAAAGAAAATAATTATGGCTGAAATGGATATACCACTCGTTTTATCAAAGGCCACTTCCTTAAGTGCAGATCAGATCAAATCTGTACTAAAAAACACGGCTATTTCTCGCCCGATGAGTGTCGGTGAAGTTCTGTCCAAAAAAGATTTCTCGACGGCAGAAGATGTCGTGTCTGAATTATGCCGCGAGCTCGGTTTAGAATTTATACGAGACATTCCTGTAGCTGACATATCAGCCGATATCGTACGGAACCTTCCGATCAATTATGCCAAAAATCAAGGAGTGCTTCCTTACAAAGAAGATAACGATACCGTAACAATGTTGACTTCAAATCCTGTTAACACAATTGCGATGGATGATATCCAAGTTCTTTTCGGTAAACGCGTCCGATCAATCGTCACGACTACGCAGCGCTTACAAGAAGCCATCAATCGTATCTACGAAAAAAGTACCGCGAATTTAAGTGGAATGGATGAAATCGAAGAAGATGAAATGGATCTCGAAGATCCTATCATCGACTTGCTTGAAGCTGGTGAAGACGATGCCCCGGTAATTAAAATGGTAAATTCCGTTTTATTTCGCGCGGTCAAAGAAAAGGCTTCGGACATTCACATAGAACCTTACGAAAAAGATATGGTTGTTCGTTACCGCACCGATGGTATTTTATACGATGTATTTAAACCACCAAAAAAATTACAAAATGCCATTACCTCAAGAATCAAAGTTATGGCCAATTTAAATATTGCCGAAAAAAGACTGCCACAGGATGGTCGAATCCCGCTCAAAGTGGGTGGAAAAGATATCGATATTCGACTTTCTACCGTTCCCACAACTTTTGGTGAACGAATCGTCATGCGCCTTCAAGATAAATCCAGCACTACTCGAGAACTACACCAAATGGGTTTTTCCACCGAGACTATGAAAGTGTTGGATGATCTTATCGCGCGCTCCTACGGAATTTTAATTGTTACCGGGCCGACCGGTTCAGGTAAATCAACGACTCTTTACGGTTGTGTTTCTAAATTGAATAAACCGGATATTAATATCTTAACCATTGAAGATCCGGTGGAGCAGCGTATTCACGGCGTCGGACAAGTGCAAGTGAATGCTAAAATCGGTCTCAGTTTCGCTGCCGGTTTACGATCTTTTCTTCGTCAAGATCCCGACATTATTATGGTGGGCGAAATCCGCGACTTAGAAACAGCAGAATTGGCCATCAATTCATCTTTAACGGGCCATTTGGTGTTATCAACCATCCACGCCAACGATGCTGCCGGTGCTTTTCCACGGTTGATGGATATTGGTGCGGAGCCTTTTCTGATCGCAACTTCGGTTCTAGGAATTTTGGCTCAACGATTAGTTCGTGTCTTGTGTCCTCATTGCAAAATATCTTATCATCCCAGCGATTTTGAACTTCAAACCATTGGAATTAGTCTAGATCAAATGAAAGGATCCAATGTGTGTAAAGCCATGGGCTGTGAACACTGTGGACAAAAAGGTTATTTAGGCCGAACTCTGATTGCCGAAATTCTTCCGGTGACTGATGATATTCGATCAATGATCATGCAAAGAAAAGATGGTAATGCTGTAAAAAAGCAAGCGGTCGCTAATGGCATGCTCACGTTCCGTGATCATGGAATTCAAAAAGTTTTAGCCGGTATTACGACCATCGAAGAATTGATGTCGAATACTCAGATGGATATCTAATCATTTATGCCCTTATACGAATACCGCGGCCTTTCAAAAGATGGAAAAAATGTTAAAGGAACTTTAGATTCTGATAACCTTCGCACGGCCCGGCTCAAGTTAAAAAAAGACGGCATTTATGTTGTCGATATCAAAGATAAGAAAAAAACCAGTGGTGTTAAAAAAAATGCCATAAGAAAAACTGGTAGCGTTCCGATCAAAGATCTTTCCTTGATGACCCGACAGCTCGCCACTTTAATTAAAGCGAATATTCCTTTGGTTGACGCTTTAACTGCGATCTCTGAACAAGTTGAAAATCCTATTTTATCAGAAGCCATCTCAGATTGTAAAAATATGGTTAACGAAGGTCAGTCCTTGCATAAAGCGTTATCCAAATACCCGAATATCTTTAACGTGATTTATATTTCTATGGCTGAAGCCGGTGAAATGTCCGGAACCTTAGATGTGATTTTACTTCGATTGGCGGAATTTACGGAAGCGCAAGCCGATCTTAATCAAAAAGTTAAAAGTGCCATGGTCATGCCGGCGATTCAGTTAGTCATTATGGTGGCGGCGATTTTCTTTTTGTTTATTAAAGTGGTTCCGGAAATTATGGGTATTTTTGAATCGATGCCAGACATCGAACTTCCTTACATGACGCAATTGGTTTCAGATATCAGCAAAGAATTAGTGGCGCATTGGTATATTTATATTGGCGTTATCGTTATCTCTGTTTTATTTTTTATCAACTGGAAAAATTCCAGTGAAGGTCGAAAAAGTTGGGATGCAATTATTCTTAAACTTCCGCTGGTAGGCGACGTGACACGAATGATTGCGATTTCGCGTTTTACGCGCACGCTTTCAACTTTACTTAATGGCGGTGTTCCTATGCTGGCGGCCATGGACATTGTGCGAAATGTGGTCGACAATCATGTTTTAGCACAGGCCATTGATGAAGCGCGGAGTAATATTTCAGAGGGTGAATCGATCGCTGGGCCTTTAAAAAAATCAGAGCAATTTCCGCCCATTGTCATCCACATGGTCAGCATCGGTGAAAAAACCGGTGATCTTGAAAACATGCTAACCTTAGTCGCAGATGCGTATGATTTTCAAGTAAAAACAAAAGTGGAAACCTTAACAACTATTATTAATCCGGTAATGCTGGTCTTGATGGGTCTTATTGTATCGATCATTTTTATGGCCATCATGGTTCCGATGTTTGAGTTATCAAATAAATTGGGTTGATCCTGACTTCAATCCAATGATAAATTTTAGAAACGCTACCAAAAAGGACAGTTATGCAAAATACACGAGATCTTAAATTAAAATCGAATCGCGGATTCTCACTCATTGAAATAATGATCGTGCTGATTATCATCGGCGGATTGATGGCCGTGATTATTCCTAAAGTGCAGGATGGACGAGAACAATCCAATGTTAAAAATACCAAAATGCGCTTAAGTGAAATATCGACCAAAGTAAATGAATACTATGCTGAATGTGGCAAGTACCCCGCGGCTATCACCTTTTTAACGGATGATGATGCCGGTTGCAAAAACTGGACAGGTAATCCGAAACTAAAAAGTCTGCTTAAAGATGCTTGGAATGGTGATATCCAATATTCGGTTTCTGGCTCGGGATATAATTTAAAATCTCAAGGTAAAGATAAAAAAGAAGGCGGATCAAGTTTCGACAAAGACATTTACTCGGACGAATCAGTCAGTGGAGAAGAATAATCACGGTTTCTCTATCATTGAAATATCCGTAGTCATCCTTATTATTGGAGGCTTGCTTGCGGTTGCTCTGCCAAACATGAGCTTTGGAAAAGTAGACACGAAGAAAGTCATCCGAGAAATCACCACCAGCGCTAAAGAAGTTCGTAACCGCGCCAAACTCTACGGCACCACCTACCGCTTAGCCTTTCGCTTAGATGCCGACAATCAGGCCTACTGGGTGGAAAAATCCACCTCCGTGACCTACATCGACAAAGCAGCTTTAGAAAAAGCGCGGGAACAGGCGAAAAGTTCTTTTAGAAAAGATGAAGGAAAAGTGACTCCTGCTTTTCAACCTGACTCCAGCGTATTTAAAAAGGAACAAACACTTCCTAAAAATTATAGTTTCAAGTTAATCGAAAGCGGATCACAAAACGTAACTTACTCCGACGGCATGGCTTATATTCATTTTTTCCCGCAAGGATTTATTGAAGCGGCTTTGATTCAGATTGAAGATCCTAAGAAAAATATTTGGTCGATCACGTTTAATCCCATCACCGGCCAGGCTTCTATCATCACTGAGGCCAAGCTTCTGAAAGATTTAGAACCATGATAAAACGCTCGAGCGGTTTTACAATCATCGAAGTTATTTTAGCCATGATGATTATGGCCTCGGGATTATTGATTTTATCAAATTCATGGAGCGGAACTTACACCCGGCTGAGAAAAACGCAGGTACAAGTGCAAATGGCGGCCTTGCTTGAGCGAAAAATTATCGAAATTGAAAAAGAATACAAAGGTAAGCCGATTGATTCAATTCCGGATGAAAAAGAAGATACTTTTGGCAGTGAGCTTCCCGAATATTCTTGGAAGATGACATCGCAAAAATTAGAACTACCCGATATTTCCCCTTTGCTGAAGGCCAACAACGGAAGTGATACCGGCGGAACTAAATTAGATCTTATTTCAATCATGAAAATGTTTACCGAACACCTCAATAAATCAATTCGCGAAGTCAAAGTGGAAATCATTTATCAAGATAAGAAAAAGCCCATTCGCGTCGACGTGGTGATTTACATGATCGATTATGATAAACCACTCCCCATGGGCGGTGCTGCGCCTGCTGGGGGTTCCTAAATATGAAAAAAAATTTAGAATCTTCCCGCGGTTTCACTTTAATCGAAGTGATTTTAGCCATGACGATTCTTTCATCGATGATGATCTTAGTTTCTATTTCAATTAGTCGCGCCTCTAAAGCCAAAGTCAAAATTCAAGCCGAGGTCGAAGCTGTTTCGGCACTTCGCGATGCTATGCGGATGATTCGCACCGATATCAACCAGGCCTATAATCATTATGATTATGAAATAGAAATCACGGAGCAATCTAAGAAAAAAACTCTGCCTCCGGCCCTTCCCGGCCAACCACCACCCCCTGTCCCTCCGGTAGCTCCTCTAGCTCCGGTGGTTTCACAAAGAAAATCTCCGGCCACCCGCTTTGTTGGAACTGAAAACACTTTGGATTTCGTGACCATGAATAATGGACGAATGACGGCCAATGATGTTCAGGCTGATTTTGTCGAAGTGGGTTATTTCCTCAAAAATTGCACCAGTCATTTAGGAGATGCCGGTCGCGGCGATAAAACTGAAAAATCTCAGGGATCGCAATGTTTATTTCGTCGCGTGCAAAAAATTATTGATTTGGATGTCACCAAAGGTGGTGTAGAAACCATGATGATCGATAACGTAACGGAATTTAGCCTCAAATATTTAATCGAAGGAAAATTAGATTGGGTTAAAGAATGGAAAGCTGAAAAAGCCCGTTACAATATCATTCCAGACGCTGTTGAAGTCACTTTAGGTATTGAAAAAAAATCTGAAGGAAAACAAAAAAAATATTCCATTCAGTATGTCGTGCCGATTCACTTTCCAAATAATAATAAGGCTTCTGGTGGGGGACCTCAACCCCCGGGAGCAACTTCCGGTAATGGATTACCTACCAAATGAATAAGTTTAAAAAAATTCTTTTTCGTTTAAAATATAATCCCCTTCGTGGGCCTAAAAAAAATGGCGTTGCTATGTTGATGGCCATGACGTCATTAATTTTAATGGTTTTTTTAGCTAGTGAAGTTTCCAAAGATTCAACCATTGAATACGTGGTCAATTCACAGGAAATTAATCGCATCAAAGCTTATTACGCCGCCAGAAACAGCATGGAAGTGGCTCTTTTAAGAATTAAAATTTATCAACAAATATCAGGGATGCAATTGCCTCCAGGATTTGCGCAAGAGATCGATCAAATTTGGAAATTTCCTTTTGGATGGCCTTTACCCATCACGGCGGCCATGAGTTCCGGTGATAAAGATTCCTCGACCGAAAAAAGTAAAGACGCCTTATTCGACGGACAGTATGATCATCTGATTTCTGATGAAGGATCAAAAATAGACATGAATGATTTAGCCTCTCCTTCAGAGGTCTTAAGAACCACCACCGCTAAGCAATTACTCAATATTTTTGAACAGCATCTGGAGGCCAACGATGAATTTCGTGATCAGTATCAAAATTTTAATTTTTCCGAGTTAATTAACCGAATGACTGATTGGATTTCTGACAACCCAGACAACCAATCGAAAAATGGCGGAGATAAAAGGGCTGCGTTTCAATCTTTAGGTGAAGGCTATCCACCGAACCGCGGTTTTAGAACTCTGGATGAATTACGACTTGTTCCGGGAATGACGGATGAATTTTTTAGTTTGTTGGCTCCGCAAATAACTATTTATGGATCGAAAGCTATCAATCCCAATTTAGCGCCGGCAAAAGTTCTCAAAAGTTTAGATAAGGGTATTAACGATGAAAGTATTAAAGAAGCTCTTGCTCGTCGAGATGACCCCGACAAGGGTGGTCCTTTCAAGGGTGCGACCAGCGATGAGTGCCGCACGGATTTTAAAAATTTCATTTTAGGCTTTGGATCCCAATTAGCAGCTGAATTTGAAAAAATTCCCTTCAGTTGCGACAAAGTTTTGAATTTCAGAATTCAAGCCACGGGTCGTTCTGGTTCCGGAAAAGGGGCCATTCAAAAAAAATTAACGGTCATTGTTATCGACATCAACAAGATCGCATCCCAAGTTAAATCTTACGTTGATAAAGAAAAAAAAGAGGCTCAATCGCAGCAGCAACAGGCCTCGGGACAACCTCCTCCGGTCGATCCTAAAACTGGACCTACGTCAGGCGCTCAAACCAAAGAACCGCTTCCCAAAGGTCGACCTCGCATCGTATACTGGTCCGAGATTTAACAACTGAGAAAGGACGACATGAAAGCTATTGGTATTGATCTTGGAGAAGATTCAGTAAAAATAGTCGAGCTCGTCCAAAATAAAAAAAATCTGACCATTCAATCCATTTTTGAGAAAAAATTAAGTGCTCAAAGCTCACAGCATGACAAAGAAATTGAATCGATCGAATTCTTACGCAGTATTTTCAGTCAAGCCGATCTCACTCAGGTTACTTTCGTTATGGCTATTCGTCAGGAAAAGGCCACCATCCGTAAAAAAGTTTTTCCTTTTTCGGATCGGATTAAGATTCAAAAAAGTCTATCGTTTGAAATGGAAGAAGATATTCCTTTCGATCCCGATATGTGTATTTTTGATTTTAAAACGATTCAGTATGTTGGGAATTCGTCCGAAACTTTATCCATCGCGATTCCGAAAACCCACATTGAAAAAATTATTTCTCTAGCAAAAGATTTTGGAATAGAATTAAAAATTGTGACTTTGGAAGGTTTCGCTTTTGCTAATTTAATTGAAGACTGGTGGTCAGCTCCTCCGGTATCTGAGGACAGTTTACTTAACTTAAACGATGGCCAAGCTAAATCGCAGAAATCGGCTGAAATTTTTTTAAACATTGGTCATAAAAAAACTTTGCTTTGTGCCAAAATAAATAGTCGCATGGTATTTACGCGAAGTCTGATGTGGGGCGCTGATTTTATTATTCAAGATCTGGCCGGGCGCTATCAACTTCCGTATATTGAAGCTCAAAAAAAATTACAAACATCCGCATCTCTTTATTTGAAGAAAGCTGATTTAAGTTTCGAGCAAGTCAATGTGTCGGCTCTAATTGAAAAAAGTCTTCGCGATCTGATTCGCGATCTTCAAATGTCATTTTTAGAAATTGAAAGTGAACTGAACGCATCGATTGCGGCCGTTTACTTTACGGGCGGATTTAGTCAGCTTCCGAATTTAGGTGCTTATTTGACTCAACAACTCGAAGTCTCCTGCAATTCGGTCAATTTGATGGGAAATTATATGACCGTACCGATTAATACGCCCATCGCTGAAAATAAAATTATTGCTCAATTTGGTACGGCCGTTGGTATTGCGATAGAGGCCTTTAAAAAACCGAAGAATCCTTCGCTGCAGTTTCTTAAAGGTGATTTTTTAAATGAAAACAGCTTTATCAAAAATTTCTGGCATGATTGGGGAAAGCTTCTTCAAGTCAGTGCGGCGGCGCTGGTCGTTTTATTTACTTGGGCTCATTTTCGCGAATCTTTTACTCTTGATCTCAATGACAAAGGTTCGGAAGTTATTTCAGTCAAAGCTAAATCAGTCGCTCGACTTCCTAAAAAGCAGGCTAATGAAAAGGGTGTGAAAAAATACATCACAGATCATAAAAAACAGGCTCAGGAAATGAAAGCTCTCAGTCAAGTTTCCAACATGAATTCCGCAATGGATATTTTAAAGAAAATCAGTGATTCGTCGCCCGATAAGGCTCAAAGTAAAATTGACGTGAATCACATAAGTATCGTCGATGATACGGTCAAAATATCTGGCTACGCCAATTCGCCTCGGGAAGTGACTTTGCTTCAAACTAAACTGGCGGCTCTTTCTTCGAATAATAAAATTTCTGAAGAGCCCACATCATTAGGTGTTATGCCGAATCGTGTTTCTTTCAGCCTGAGTTTTAAAACCGATCGAGGGATTGTCAAATGAGTCGCCTGGATGAAATAAAAAATCAGTTGAAAGAAAAGTTTTCAGAAATTTTCGAAAAACTCAAAGAAACCGAGCTCTATCAAAAAGCTGATGAAAAATACCAAAGTTTAACTCCCCGCGGTCAAAAGTTAACTCGCTATGCTTCCGCTTTTTTGCTGGTGTTTTTCATAATCATATATCCGGTCAGCCAACTTCAGATGTCCAGCGATCTGGTCGCTCAATTTGAAGTTAAACGTGAGCTTCTGCGGGATTTATTTAAAACTTATCGTGAATCCAGCGCCTCGCCGGTCTTACCGTCTCCACCGCAAGGCAGCGAGCTGATTTCGCAGGTGCAGTCCATGTTATCGACAGCTCAGCTCTTACCCGAGCAAATTGTTAATGTCGGCCTGGTTGAATCCGCAGGTCACCTAATCCCGCAAAAATTAGTCAATAGCGTGGTGGCGGTTCAATTATCCCGGCTTAATTTGCGCCAAACTGTCGACATCGGCACGCAGCTAGCTAATATTTCGGCTTCGATCAAAGTTAAAGATTTAGATATGACCGCAACCGAAGGTAAAGCCGGTTACTTTGATGTGACCTACAAACTCTATGCGTTTAATGTTCCTCAGGCAATTGCGGAAGCAGCTCCTGATATTGAAGTGCCGAATAAAGGCAAAAAGAAAAAAGCTTCAGATGAAATTTCGCCGGCTGACGGCGGCGGCTTAAAAGAATGAATTATTTAATTCGGTTTTTCAGATTTATAAAAAATAACTTCGGAAAGATTATTCTGACGGTCCTTTTTTTCATTGTTTTTACCATCATTTTATTTCCGTTAGGGGATTTAAGTGATTTTATATCGTCTAAAGTTTCTACTTTAACTGGAAACCAAGTTTATCTTCAGCTGGAAAAAATTCACATCAATCCCTTGACGGGATCGATCGGTATGGAAAATGTTTTACTGGAAACTAAATCTATTGAAAATCTAACCATCACTAATCTGACTGCCGCCCCGTCAATTTTATCGCTCATTTCGAAACGGCCCGGCGGAATTTTAACGGCCAGAGGTATTTTATCTGGAAATGCCGTTATCAAAGTAAGTCCGAGCGCCTCCAAAAATAAAACAGATCAACCCAAATCCAGTATTGAAATTAATCTAGAAAAAATTTCCCTTAAAGATTTACGTCACACTTTTAATCTTTCCTT
>JACMMZ010000164.1 GCA_014378775.1 Pseudobdellovibrionaceae bacterium | reverse complement strand
GAAACCGAAAATCACATTGCCGGATTTTCAACCGATCGCTACTGGGCCCTACAATTTCATCCGGAAGTCAGTCACACCGAATACGGGTCGGAAATTTTAGAAGCCTTTGCACAATTTGCTGGGTGTGAAAAAAACTGGAATACCCAATCCACGTTAAAATACTGTGAAGAAATTATCATTAATACGGTGGGAACCTCAGATCATGTGCTTTGTGCTTTGAGTGGCGGAGTTGACTCCAGCGTTGTGGCCACACTTTTAACTCGAGTTTTGGGTAAAGAGCGGGTTCATTGTGTTTTTGTAGATAATGGATTGCTGCGCCAAAATGAATTTGAAAACGTCCTCAAACAATATCACGATATTGGACTCAATGTGACCGGAGTCGATGCCAAAAAAGAATTTTTAAATGCGTTAACGGGCTTGTCCGATCCTGAACTCAAGCGAAAAGCCATTGGAAAAACATTTATTGAAGTATTCGATCAATCCATCCAAAAAGACTTAAGTTCATTTAAAGATAAAATTAAATTTTTAGCGCAAGGGACTTTGTATCCGGACGTGATTGAAAGTGTTTCCTCGATCGGCGGAAGCGTGACGATTAAATCTCATCACAATGTCGGTGGGCTTCCAGCGCAGATGAATTTAAAATTAGTCGAACCAGTGCGGTTATTGTTCAAAGATGAAGTTCGAATGTTAGGACGAGAATTAGGTCTGAGTGATGAATTAGTCGGGCGTCATCCGTTCCCGGGACCGGGATTAGCTATTCGTATTATGGGTGAAGTCACTGAAAAGAAATTAGATATCGTTAAAAAGGCGGATCATATTTTTATTTCACAACTCCACGCGAACGGATTATATCACAAAATCTGGCAAGCGTTCTGCGTTTTACTTCCGGTTCAAACGGTAGGTGTGATGGGAGACGGACGAACCTATGAGAATGTTCTTTCACTAAGAGCCGTAACTTCTTCGGATGGCATGACGGCTGATTGGTATGACTTTGATGCAAAATTTTTGAAAAATGTTTCTAATTTGATTACCAATCAAGTAAAAGGCATCAATCGTGTTGTTTACGATATCACGTCTAAACCTCCAGCAACTATCGAGTGGGAATAGACATGTCGGAAAATAAATCCTCTTTTGTTCATCTCCACACCCATTCTGAATATTCTTTATTAGAAGCTTCTAGTCGATTGAAGGCGCTGGCAAAAAAAGCCGCTGAATACAATCAGCCCGCTTTGGCATTGACCGATAATGGAAATATGTTTGGAGCCATTGAATTTTATTTTGCCTGTAAAGATAAAGACGTTAAACCGATTTTAGGTTTAGATGCCTACATAGCCCCGGGTTCTCGTCATGAAAAAAAACAAGATGGAAATGGCCGTTTTTCTGATGCGGCGTTAGGGCCTAAACGTTTAGTTTTTTTAGCCGAAAATTTTAAAGGGTATCAAAATCTTTGTAAACTTTCGACCATCGGCTACCAAGAGGGTTTTTATTGGAAACCGCGTATCGATTACGATGCGATTAAAGAATACAATTCGGATCTCATTTGTATGAGCGGCGGCCTGCGCGGAGAAGTCGTCGACACTTATCTCAAAGAGGGCCCGGACGCGGCTGTAGTCAAAATAAAGGCGCTTAAAAATATTTTTGGTGATCGTTTTTATTTAGAAACCTGTAAAACGCTTCCAGCTTGGAATGATATTAATAAGTTCTTAGCTGAAGCTTCGAAAATTTGTGGTGTACCTATGGTGGCTACAAACGATATTCACTATGTGGAGCAATCGGATCAGATCGCTCAAGAAGTTTTAATTTGCATTGGATCTAACAAAACACTTTCTGATGAACACCGTTACCGTTTGGGTAGTTCTGAATTTTATTTTAAGTCCTCAGAACAAATGGGAAAATTATTTTCCGACAACAAGGACGCAGTCGCTAAGACCTTAGAAATTAGTGATCGCTGTAATGTTAAATTTAAATTAAAGGACGATAACGGAAAAGCCATCTATCATTTACCAACTTTTCCAACCACCGAAGGGCGCACGGTCAAAGAGGAAATGAATTACCGATCAGAAATCGGTTTAAAAACGCGTTTTGATGAAGCCGAAGAAATAGGTCGGCCGATCGGAGACGAAAAAAAGAAAGAATATGTCGATCGCCTTAATTTTGAATTAGGCGTTATTGATCGTATGGGATTTAACGGTTATTTTTTAATCGTTCAAGATTTTATTGGCTGGGCGAAATCTCATGACATTCCGGTCGGAGCTGGGCGGGGATCCGGCGCGGGTTCACTGGTCGCTTACAGTCTTAAAATAACTGATTTAGATCCCATACCTTACTTTTTACTGTTTGAGCGCTTCTTGAATCCGGAACGAATTTCGATGCCCGATTTTGATATCGATTTTTGTCAGGACCGTCGTCAAGAAGTCATTCATTACGTCACCGAAAAGTACGGGCGCGAATCCGTTTCACAAATTATCACTTACGGGAAATTACAAACTCGCGCAGCTTTAAAAGATGTGGGTCGTGTTTT
>JACMMZ010000163.1 GCA_014378775.1 Pseudobdellovibrionaceae bacterium | reverse complement strand
CCAAAAACGCAAAAAGCAGAGATGAACTAACTCAACTCTGCTTTACGAGCTTTCGGCGACTCTTTTATGAAGGAGGTTCCGAATGCCGGATCAATCTACTCGATATAGATGGTTTCGACTTGTTGGACGGATAACTTTAGTGGTTTTGAAAATAATTTTATTATTCTTGGAAATCGTTAAGCGTTATCTAGACCTTGGTTAATTTAGAGAACACTTTGTTCACTGTTCCGATGATTTAAGGACCGAAGAGGGGACTTTAAATCCTTCGCCGTAGGGCTCAGGGAACCGTATCGCGGAGTTTGAGTTAGTTCACTTTTTTTAATTACTTATTCAGTCGTTGAATGATGGCTGAAGATAAGTGGTTTTGTTCGACCAATTCTTTTTTGTAAACCTGAGCATCTTTTAACGAATTAAATAAGCCTACCTGAACGCGGTACCAGGTTTTTCCATTCACGGTAGCAACCGAGTGCGTGGCTTTGTAACCTCGAGCTTGAAGGCTGCTGGCGATTTTGTCGGCCTCGGTCGGCGAGGGGAATGCACCGATTTGTACCGTGTACTGACTTTTTCCATCGTTTGAATCAGGGTTACTTAAATCTTGCGTGATTGATTTTGCGCGCTCGGAAATGGTTGCGACTTCACGAACGACTGTTTCGCCGTTGATCTTCATCGTTTTTTTTGTGAGTTGTTTAACAACGTCTTTTTTTATTTTGGCCGAAGGCTCATCCGCGCTAGATCCGTCTTCGTTAATCGTTTTGACGATGCTTCCGGAATCGGCTTTTGACGTATCCACTAAATCTTCGGTATTTTCTTCGGAAAATTCTTCGGCCATTTTGGCTACATCAGCATCCGTGATCGGAGTTGAATGAGTGATACTGGCCTTAACCGGGTTACCCTGTTCATCTGTTGCAGCGGTAGCCGCGACTTCAGTGCTGTGAGCTTCGCTTGGCGTTCGGGATGAAACTTCGTCGATTACGCTTTCGTGTTTGTAATTCGGATCTAACATCGAAAGTTTGTGCTGATTATCAGAATATTTTTTACCTACAAATGTGCCTACCGAAAAAGATAAAATGGAAACTAAAAAAACGAGACATAATTCTATGATTCTATTTGTATTCATCGCCATAAATGCTTCCTATGCTTTTAAAGTAGCTGTATCATAACCACATAGATATTCTAACCTGAAAACAATTTTTTCGTCAAATTTGTGGAGTACTTTATGGAAAAACGGCAAGCAAAGTCTAGTTATATGAGCTCAGTTGATATTAAACAGGCTTTTGCTGCAGCAGAAGATGCGGTTAAACAAGGCCGAGCCTTATTATTGGATTATTTTGGAAAAAATCACAATGTTCAGAACAAGGAAAAGGCCGGCCTTGTCAGCGATGCTGATAAAAATTCGGAAGCCTTAATCAAAGGTATTTTGAAAAAAGCTTGTCCGGAATTTGATTTTTTAGGCGAAGAATCTGATTTTGAGAATGAAATGTCAAACTCGCAAAAAGAGACTTATCTGAACTCAAAAAAGCCATCACAAAAACCGCGTTGGATTTTGGATCCACTGGATGGAACGACCAATTATTTACACCAGCTGCCGATCTGGGCGATCTCTTTGGCACTTGAGGTTGATGAGCAAATTCAAATCGGAATCGTCGATGTTCCGATGATGAATCAAACCTTCACTGCCATCCGCGGCGAAGGTGCGTTTTGCAATGGAAAAAAAATAACGGCTTCCGTCTGTAATAAATTAGAAGATGCTTTTATGACCACCGGATTTGTGGCTGATCATCCGGAAGTTTTAGCGGAACAATTAAAAATCTTTGAAAATTTTGTTTGGAAAGCGCAAGCGATTCGCAGGCCCGGTGCCGCCGCATATGATTTAGCCATGGTAGCCGCCGGTAATTTTGACGTGTACTGGGAGAAAAATATTAAACCTTGGGATGTGGCGGCTGGTATTTTATTGGTCGAAGAAGCCAAGGGAAAATGCGTTAATTACAACGGCGAAAGGTATCATGCTTTTCAAAAAGATCTCATCGCAGGAGCCCCCGAAGTGGTTGATTTATTTGTTACCGATTTGAAAAAAATGAAAAAATAATTCACTAAAATTATCAAAAATTGAAAGTTCGAAGTTGGACTAAAGGTTAGTCCAGTCCAGGTCTGGTCCATGACAATTTCCCAACTGGACTTGTCAGACTTTTGGATTTTTTTGCCGAGACTTATATCCTCAAATACAATGCTTCTCTCATCGCGTCCAAAAAATTCAATTATCTTTCTTTTTTACTTCAAAAGTCTAGTTGGCACTTTCGTTGCTCACATTCTTTTGAGTGAGATTTGTCTCAAATTTAACGGACTGTTTTAAAGACTAAAATCGAGGAGGATGCAGTGGCTGAAGATAAAGCAAACAACGTAGAAGCAACACAAGCCGCAGCTTCAGGTAGTGGCGAAGGAAAATCAAAATTATTGATGGGCTTGGTTGTCGTCAACATGCTCGTCGTTTTTGGCGTGGGCTTTATGTTGTGGAAATCAAAACATTCGCAAGTGGCCGATCCTTCAAAAGAAATTGAACAAGTTATCGAAGGGGAAAAGAAAACGCAGCAGGCTGAAAAAAGCCAAAGCGAAGAGATCGGTAAGGTGGTTCCGCTCGAAACATTTATCGTTAATCTTGCCGGATCAAAGGGACGTAAAGTTCTCAAAGTAAATATGGAGTTAGAAGTTAAAGGAACTGATGTGGTTCAAGAAATTGACAATCGCAAAGCTCAGATCCGTGATTTCATTATCATTATTCTATCAAGTAAAACTTTTGAAGAAGTCTCAACCAAAGAAGGCAAAGATAATTTAAGAAACGAAATTAAAGATAATATCAATACATTTCTGGTTAAAGGCAAAGTTTCGAACGTCTATTTCACCGAGTTGATTTACAACTAAAGGAAAGAACAACTATGAATCAAGTTTTATCTCAAAGTG
>JACMMZ010000162.1 GCA_014378775.1 Pseudobdellovibrionaceae bacterium | reverse complement strand
TTGTAATGCGTTCGTTCACATGAGAATTATCACCTTTTACATCATAAGTGTTATCGGGTTGATAAATTTGCGTTTGATTGTAGCTGCTTGATGGATACGATCTTGGATCAGTTCTTTGATAGGTTTGGTTTTGATATTCAGGCGTGCCGTCGCTTCTTTTTTCATTTGATTGACAACTGCTTGCTCCCGTTAAGAGCGCAGCTGTAAATAGACCGAACTTGATTAAATTTAATTTTTTCATGAGGACTCCTTGTGGTTGTTGTCTTTTTACTGTTAAGACAACGGAATCCATTTGCAATGTCACTGCCAACAAGAAATTTACCCTTATTTCATTGTGATCAAAAAAAAGGGCTTAATTCCTTAGTTGAAAAAATTTGGCGGGGCAAGAAAGTTTAATTTTAAAAAGTTTTCGCATCGATGACAAAACGATACTTCACATCGCCTTTGATCGTGCGCTTGTAGGCCTCATTGATTTGCTCAGCTTTGATTAATTCAACGTCGGCAAATATTTTTTTGTCGGCGCAGAAGTCTAACATTTTTTGAGTCTCTTTTAATCCACCGATCAAAGTTCCCGTTAAATTTCGGCGCCCCTGAATCAATGGTCCTCCGCGAAATTGCGTCGGATCTGCTGGGACTCCGATCAGAACGTGAGTCCCACCCAATCTTAAAGTATTTAAATACGGAGCATAATCATGAGCCGCCGAGGCGGTATCAATAATGAGATCCAGTTTTTTAGAAAACGGCAAAAAATTTTTCAGATCACGGGTAACAACGAAATTTTTTGCTCCCAGTTTTTTGGCGTCCATTTCTTTTTCCGGTGATGTGCTAAAGACCGTGACCTCTGCGCCCATGGCCCGAGCCAGCTTGATCGCCATGTGTCCGAGGCCTCCTAAACCAATGACTCCGACTTTTGATCCTTTTTTTACGCCGTATCTTTTGAGCGGAGAATAAGTTGTAATTCCCGCGCATAATAACGGAGCGACACGGTCTAAAGGTAATCCTTTTTTAATTTTTAAAACGAATTTGTCTTTTACTACAATGTGCGTGGAGTACCCGCCCTTAGTGTAACTTTTTTTATCGTATTCAGTACTTTGATAAGTGTACACCGCGCCCTTGGTGCAATACTGTTCTTCATTTGATTTACAGTTTTCACATTTTCCGCAAGAATCGACCATGCATCCGACGCCAACGGCTTCACCCACTTTGAATTTTTTAACTTTTTTTCCAACAGCGATGACATGCCCAACAATTTCATGACCGGGTACGCAGGGATGACTAAACGATCCCCAATCACCAAGGGCGGTATGAATGTCAGAATGACAGATTCCGCAGAATTGAATTTGGATCACTACATCGTCGGCTTTGGTTTCACGGCGATCAAATTCGTAAGGTTCTAAAGGTGATGAGGGTGATTTTGCGGCGTAGGCTTTAACTTTCATAAAGATCTCCTGAAATAAAATTTTAATTGACCATGCGCCTTATTTTTTTGTGTGGCAATCTGCTACGGTATCAAAAAATCAGATCTTCCATTTTTATATTTCTAACGATGAATGCCATCGTAACGATTTCAATTTTCTTTTTAGCTAACTTGTAAATCCCCATCAGGAATTAAGCCCACATTTCTTCTTGGTTTGAAACACAGCTTTAAATTTTGCGTTTCTTTCTTTGAGCCGCAGGCTTTGGCATATTTGAAATAGGCAAATCCGTTCCCGACGCCAATGATTCTTCGATCACGGGACTTGTGCGTGTTGGCGAGCGCGCCAAAACACCGTAGTAACTGGAAAGCGGTAATTGCGGCACCGAGGGCACATCGCTGATTGTGCTGTCGTCCAAAATTGTGATCCCACCTTGTTGGATCAAGTACTCTTTGGTTCTTTGCGCCGGCTTACTTCCACGCGATTTCGGTACCGTAATAGCGCGTCTTAATAGGGTTGAAATTTCAACGTAACTTAAAAGAACAATGTTATCCACGATAGCTGATGCTTTTATATCTTTACTAATCTGAGAAACACCTAGAAGCTCGGGTGATTCATAACTATAAAACGAGGCTATTAATCGTTTTTTCAAGTAGTTGGTCAAAGAAAATATAAATTCTCTGGCTTCCTGTGGATGAACTAATTCATACGAAGCTAAAGAATCAATAACGACGCGTTGAACTTTGTGTAATTCAACCAAATTTTTGATTGTTTGCAAATGTTCATCCAGATTAAGTTCCAGCGGCCCATCATAAGCCAGAATAATATTTCCTTTTTTCTCTTCGCTGACTAGATCAATCCCTAAAGAATCGGCATTGCGGTGAATCTGCTGTGGATGCTCGTCTAAAGATACCAATAAACCTTTTTCTCCGACGCGCGCACCCTCCATTAAAAACTGCATCGCCGCCACTGTTTTGCCGGTGCCAGAGATCCCGGTAAACAGCGTGATCGAACCCTTGTAAACCCCGCCTCCGAGCATTTCATCCAAGGTTGTGTTCCCGACCGAAAGACGCTCGATCGAAGTGGCTTGGAAATCTCGGGGATTAAAAGCTCCGCGACGTACAGAGGCCCGTGGGTAAACAATAATCCCAACGCCATCCATGATTTTAAAAGAATGTCGGCCAGAAAAAAAATCCTGACCACGTGATTTGACGATTTCAATAAATCCATGAACGCTTTTCCCGCGCGCTTGGTTTCCCATCGAAAAAATAGTGTCAGCTAAAAATTGTTCATCGCCCACGCCCGATTCGCCAATTGCACTGCCGCGTATAAGATCCGTTGTAAAAATACAAGTGGTTCCCAGTGACTGCAAAACTCGGAAAAGCTTAGTTAGGGCTTCGCCGTAAGTCATCTGCCCTATTTTTTCAATGTGGGGCTTAATTCCCTTTAGACCATCAACAGCCAGTCGTTTGATTTTAAATTGTTGAACTTCAGACCGTAAACGAACGCAGTCATTTTGAATATCTTCAGCTAAATTTTTTGCATCCATCTCGGTTATTTTTAATAACTGACGCTCTTCGAGGGCATTCAGATCCCAAGAAAATTCCGCGGCATTTCGTAAAATTCCCATTCGCGAGGAATTTAAGCTTATAAAATAGCCAGCCTCGTCAAAGTGTGTGGCTCCTCGAAATAAAAATTCCAGGGCCAAGGTTGAACGCCCTGTTCCGGGTAAGCCTTCGACGATGACGGCGTTTCCTTGACGGATACCGCCAATTAAAATTTCATCAAGGCCGGCGATTCCAGTCGAAAGTAAATGCTTAAACGGAAGTTTTGATGTCATAGCGCCCAATGTTTCACGTCGTAAGGATTTTGTAAAGGCGCAGCTGCAAAGACTATTGCGGCTTTACAAAACCATAACCGCTTATAATAATACTTTCATGGCCTACGAAATTGAGTTTGGGTTAACCCTACAAGCACTAAGATTAAAACAAAATCTTTCGCAAAGCGAGCTGTCTAAATTAAGTCATCTTGACCGGACTTTTATCTCTTTATTAGAGCGAGGCATCCGCCAACCTTCGTTGACTACGGTCTTTCAACTAGCGTTTGCGCTCAAAATTAAACCGAGCGAATTAATCATCAAAGTTGAAAATCGCGTGCGGCGCAGTCGCTGGAGCCGTCTTAAGACTTAAACTGCAGACTATATGCTACATTAAGTCTTCTTGAAGAATAATTTTTCAGGCCTTTTAATTTGTTTACACTTCGCCCATTTGAGTACTATGCTTGAATTGCGTCCATCTTATACCGATGGTCAGACTCTAGGAAGGAGTTAAGAATTATGACTAAAAAAAATTCAAAATCTCAAAGCCAAACTCGCAGTCAAAAACAGAATTCACAACCGGCTGATATTCCAAAAGTAAAAACCGGCATTAAAGGTTTAGATCATATTCTGCACGGAGGTCTACCCAAAGGTCGCCCTACCATGGTGTGCGGTTCAGCTGGCTGCGGGAAAACTGTATTAGCCATGGAGTTTTTAGTTCGTGGGGTACGTGACCACAATGAACCAGGTGTCTTTTTCTCATTCGAAGAAAGTGAAGCCGAACTGATTCTTAATTTTTCTCCGCTCAATTATAATTTACCAGAACTTATTAAAAACAATTCTTTGCGTATCGACTGCATCCGCATCGAAAAATCTGAAATCGAAGAAACTGGCGAATATGACCTCGAAGGTTTATTTGTCCGATTGGAACAAGCCATTGATGAAATTGGGGCCAAGCGCGTAGTGCTTGATACCATCGAAGCCTTATTTTCTGGCTTGAAAAATCAATTTGTTTTACGCGCCGAACTTCGACGCTTATTTCACTGGTTGAAGGCCAAAGGCGTCACCGCCATTATCACCGGTGAAAAAGGCGAAGGGCAATTTACTCGTCAGGGACTGGAAGAGTACGTTTCAGATTGCGTGATTTTTTTAGATAACCGGGTAATTAATGAAATTTCAACGCGCCGGATTCGTATTGTTAAGTACCGTGGATCCATGCACGCCTCCGACGAATATCCATTTCTGATCGATAACACCGGATTTTCCGTTATTCCAATTTCAGCTTTGACACTTGATCACAAAGCTTCCAAAGAGCGCGTCTCCTCGGGTGTTGCTGATTTGGATGAAATGTTGGATGGTCAAGGCTATTACAAGGGAAGCTCAATCTTGATTTCCGGCATGGCCGGAAGTGGCAAAACCAGCTTAGGTGCAAGTTTCGCAGAAGCCGCTTGTAAGCGTGGAGAAAAAACTCTTTATTTCTGTTTTGAAGAATCCCAGGACCAATTATTTAGAAATATGGAATCAATCGGAGTTCATTTATCGAAGTGGGAGAAAAAAGGACTTCTTAAGGTCGTCGCTACCCGTCCTTCGTTTTATGGAATCGAAATGCATTTACTTCAGATGTATAAAGAAATTGAAAATTTTGAACCAGCTTGTTTAGTGGTGGATCCGATTTCAAACATGAATAGCGTGGGAAATTTTAACGAAATCCGCGCCATGATGATGAGACTGATTGATATCCTGAAATCACGCCAAATAACGTCTATATTCACTAGTTTAAAATCAGCCCAGTCCGTCATGGAAGAAGCTGACGGTGGAATTTCATCCCTCATAGACACTTGGATTTCGGTGCGTGAAGTCGCAAACGGTAATGAACAAAACCGGGCGCTTTGTATTTTGAAATCTCGCGGCATGCCACATTCGAATAAAATTCGAGAATTTATTTTAACTGCAAAAGGCGTTAAATTAGTCGATATTTATAAAACATCATCAGGAGTTTTAACTGGTGCTGCACGCCGTGCCGACACAGCAGCACGTGCCGCCGGCGTTATCGCCAGTGGTCTTAACAAAGGCGGTCAGCCGTGAAAAAAACTAAGGTTTTAAAAAAAGCTAAGACTTCAAGAAAAGCCAAGACTCCAAGAAAAGCTAAGACCCCAAAAAAATTGTGGGAGCTACGGCTTTATGTTGCGGGTCAAACGGAAAAATCAGTTCTAGCACTGATCAATTTAAAAAAGATTTGCGAGACCCATCTTCAGGGGGTTTATTCGATTGAGGTTATTGATCTGTTACGTCAGCCTCAGTTAGCAAAAGGCGATCAGATCGTAGCTACCCCGACCCTGGTTAAAAAACTCCCCGTTCCGGTTAAACGCATCATTGGCGATCTTTCTGATACGGAAAGAGTTTTGGTAGGCTTAAACCTTAAATCCCTTCGCTAGGTAAAGCCATGACGAAAAAATTAATGGAATTAAAGCCACGAAAAAAAATGGGTAGCGCGACGGTCAACGTCAAAAATAAAAATATTGAGTTATTACTTTTTGTGTCAGGAATGACACCTAAGTCGATTCAGGCCATCGGGACTTTGAAAAAAATTTGTGAAGCTCACTTAGTTAATCGTTATAATCTAGAAATTATTGATGTTTATCGGGAGCCTCAAAGAGCCAAAGAAAACGACGTCTTTGCTGTCCCGACCTTAATTAAACTGTATCCGCTTCCGCGACAGGTTTTTATTGGTGATATGTCCGATGTTTCTCACGTTCTTAGAGCTTTTGGAATAAAGAAAGAGCCTACCCATGAAAAATAAAACAATAAAAGCGAAGATTGTTAAAAATAAAGTTAAACCGAAAGCTCGACCAAAGCTGAAGGTGCAAAATAAAAGCTTACGGGCCGAACGCGATGAGGCCCGCGAAACTCTGCGCGCCATATCCGACGGAGAAGTTGACGCTTTTTTAGTTCACACTAAAGATGGTGAAAAAATATTTACTTTGAAAAGCGCTGAGCACCCTTACCGCATCATGGTTGAGGGTATGAATGAAGGTGCCGCCACCGTTTTGATTGATGGTACGATTGTGTATTGTAATAATAAATTTGCTGAGCTTTTGGATAAATCGGCCAGTTATATTTGTGGTGAAAAAATTTGGCCTTATATTGCAAAAAAAGATAATGCTCTGTTTTTTGCACTTTTTTCTCAGTCATTAATAAAGCCTGCAAAAGCTGAATTGTTTCTTATTCAAGAAAACGGATCTATTGTCGATGTCCATGTGTCCTTAGTGGCGGCCGATCTGAACGGAACGCAAGCCGTTTCCATGCTGGTGACTGATTTAACCGAAAGAAAACAGAATCAAGCCTTAGCGGCCTCGGAAAATTTAACGCGATCAATTTTAGATCAAGCCGCCGAAGCTATTATTGTTTGTGACAGTGATTGGTACATCACGCGCGCTAATCCGGAAGCACAGAGAATCGTGGGCGTTAATCCGGTCCTTTTACCTTTTGATAAAGCTTTTCGACTTTTAAATGAAAAAGGAGAAATGTTTAGCTTAGCCGAAATGAAGAGACACGATCAGCAAACCCGAGGTCTTTCGGCTTCTATTCGGTGCGCAGACCAAACAGTGATTGAAATCAGTATGAGCATCAGTCATATCAACAAAGAGAGTACGGGCCATTGGCATGTGATCACTTTGACCGACGTGACGCCCATTAAGCGTATAGAAAAATTGAAAGCGGCAAAAGATGCCGCCGAGACAGCCAACACTTTAAAAACATCATTTTTAGCCAATATGTCACACGAAATCAGAACACCGCTGGGGGCTATCGTGGGTTTTGCGGATCTTATGAAAGAATCTGACGTGGCGCCCGAAGTTCGAAAGCAGTATCTAGAAATTATATCGCGCAGTGGAAAAGCGTTGACCATTTTAATTGATGATATTTTAGATCTTTCAAAAATTGAAGCAGGCGGAATGGATGTTGAAAATATTGATGTTTCATTAACGGAACTGATGAACGATATTATTTTACTTTTTTCGCATAAGACTTCCAGCAAAGGTATTTCACTTTCCGTCGTTTTAGAAGAAAATATTCCCGAAAAATTTACTTCCGATCCTTCAAGGCTTCGTCAGATCTTGGTCAATATCGTGGGTAATGCGGTGAAATTTACGCAGGAAGGTCAAGTTGAAATTTTAGTATCAGTTGCAAACTCAAAAAAAGGAGATAAACAAATTATCTTTCGCGTTCGCGATACCGGAGCTGGTCTTAGTGATGAACAAAAGAAAAGAATTTTCGCTCCTTTTACTCAGGGCGATGAAAGCACCACCCGAAAATTTGGCGGAACGGGATTAGGATTGGTCCTGTCACGTCGTTTGGCTCAGGCCTTGGGTGGAGATGTGGTCTTAGAATCTTCAAAGCCAGGATTAGGTTCAGTATTTTGTATTTCGGTCTCATTGAATAGTTCTGACGCCACAATTTTACCAGTTTTAAGTCCCGTGGTGATGCTGGGAAAAATTTCTTCGCCTCCGATCGCTTTACGCCTTCAAGGTTTGAAAATTTTAGTCGTGGATGATTCCCCGGATAATCAAATTTTATTTGAAAGTTTATTCATTAGTCGCGGGGCTCAGGTGAAAATTGCTGGAAACGGACGCGAAGCTGTAGATCAAGCGCTTAAAAATGAATTTGATCTCATTATTATGGATATTCAAATGCCCGTATTGGATGGTTACAGCGCCACCAAAGAATTACGAAGTAAGGGCTATAATAAACCGATTATTGCTTTAACGGCCTACGCCATGAAAGAAGAAAAAGAGCGTTGTATAGCCGCAGGCTGTAATGCTCATTTATCAAAGCCAATTAATATTCCGACGGCGATTGAAACGATATTAGAAGTCCTTACCGTTTTTAAAGCCGTGAAAAATAGCGATACGATATTACTTAAATTTCATACCGAAAAATCAAATTAGATCAGCTTGAACGCTTGCAGAGTTTGCCAGAAAATAAAAAGGTTTAAACCGCAGAAAAAAAGCGCCGGGCTGGCTTGTATCAAAGAATCCTTAATTCGAAATCTGACGATCGCGCCTAAAAACATTTGGACTGATAATCCCAGCGAAGCCGCCAGTGTAAACCGGGGATCAAAAAAGCCCACAATCAATCCTATACTTCCGAGAATCTGAAGGATTCCCGTGATCGCGCGGTACTTGGCCAATCCGTAGCGCTCGAACTCAATAATCATCCTTTTTGACTGTAAACAGCTTGAACCATAAAAAAAGAAAGCTATACTGGCCATAAACTGGGCGACGAGGTTTAATTTTTCCACAGCCGGATCAAACCACAGGCCCTACTTTCAAGCAAGGATTTGCCGAATGAATATAGCTGAGATTTTACAGATAATAATTGCGTTGGGATTACTGAATGTTTGGTTTCTTCGCAACTCTAAATCAACTGCTTACCGCGGAGGTTCCGCAAAAACTTTGAAAGAAGAATTTGCAGCTTACGGACTTCCGAGCTTTGCCTATTATGTGGTTGGTGCCCTGAAAATTGGTTCAGCTATAGCGCTTATTGCGGGTCTACGAAACCAACCCGTCACTTTTATCGCGTCGATGATTATTGTCGTGTTGATGATTGGCGCTTTAGCAATGCACCTTAAAGTAAAGGATACTTTTAAAAAATCGATTCCGGCGTTAATGATGTTAATCATGAGTTCATTTGTCGCTTATGCGAACTTTCATCAAGGACTCATTTAATTTAAGGTGACGTGAAAAAGCGTTCATAACAAAAAGATGAAGCTTAGCTTGCGTGTATTTATAAATAAACCAAGGAAGGGCCGGCTTAAACTCGTGAATAGCGGCCAAAACGTATCTTTTGTTCAAAACAACTCTGAATTCCAAGCGACCTACATTTTTTTTTGAAACCAATAGCCCATACTTGACCCAAAGAAGTTGACGACTTTCGTTACTTCGATCCTTACTAAAACTAA
>JACMMZ010000161.1 GCA_014378775.1 Pseudobdellovibrionaceae bacterium | reverse complement strand
TGGCCCGTATGTCGTGCTACAAATCTTCCGATAGCATCGGTCACTCCGGTTAATGATAATCCGGCGGACAATATAAATACTGCAGCCACAATAATGGCCGGTTCGCTGGAAAAACCCGAAAAAGCTTCTTTAACATCGATGAGCCCTGTCAAAGATAAAGCTAAAATAATGAGTATCGCGACCACATCGACTCTTAAATATTCGGACATAAATAAAATTACCGAGACCAGCATAATTCCAAGAAAAATAATCTGTGATGAATCCATAGCGCACTCCTGTTGACCTTTTTATAAGACTATCTAAGTCTATTAAAATTTCAATAACAAGATTGAATAATCATTACGGCATGCTATTATTTTTAAATGACAAACAAAATTAAACTCAATTTTTTAAGCCTCATCTTGATTTTTTCAATGTCCGCGTCGGCCGAAACTCTGCTGCCAAAAACAGAGCAAACCACCAACGCCAATTTAAAAATAACATCTGCTCCCACCGCGGACACTGACCGCGAAACGTTGCGTGTTTTAAATAGTTTACTGAAACAATCGAACTGGTTTCCGGATCTACGACTGAATGTGATGGACGGTATGGTCACCGTGGAAGGTCACGCGGCCGATAAAAAACAACTTGATTGGTTGATCACAACGGCGGATCGGCTACCGGGAGTGATCACCGTGATTAATAAAACGGATCTACCAGCCACTGACTTGACCGATTTATCTCCGGCCACCAATGAAGTGCGTAAGATTATTGACGGGGCAAAAAGGGCGCTGCCAAGTATCTTAATGGCGCTTTTTCTGATCGTCGTTTTTTATTTTATAAGTCGGTATATACAAAGGGTTTTGCATATCGCATGGAATAAGAAAATTTCAAATCCATTTTTACTGAGTACTGTTTCAAAACTCTGTCTTCTTCCCGTGTGGCTGCTTTTCTTTTACGTCATTTTAAAAACGGCCGGCTTATCCGGTTTAGCCACCACCATCATCGGCGGAACGGGAATGCTCGGATTAGTTTTGGGATTGGCTTTTCGTGGTATTGCGGAAAATTACTTGGCCGGTTTACTTTTAGCTATGCGAAGTCCCTTTACTAAAGGGGATCTGATCGAGATCGGACAGAACGTAGGTTACGTGCAGAACTTAAGTATGCGCGGAACCACCATTATCAATCTGGATGGAAATTTAATTCTGATCCCTAATTCCACCGTTATTCAATCGGTCGTCCAAAATCGTTCGGCTAATCCCCTAACCCGAACCGAATTTACTGTAGGAATTTCGTATTCAGATTCAATCAGCAAAGCGCAAGAAATTATTATGAAATCTTTGTCTGAAGTTCGAGGGGTATTAAGTGATCCTGAAATCAACGTGATCGCTGATTCCTTAGGTGCATCGAGCGTGAATCTGAAAGTCATGTTCTGGTTCAATATTGAAGTTTCTAATCAGGCTCGGGTACGTTCTCGCGCCATGATTCATATCAAAGAAAGTTTATTATCTAACGGCATCACCATTCCTGATGAAGCTCGCGAAATTGTTTTCGCTGACACCTTAAAAGTCCAAATGCTTGATTCACAAGAAGCCGCCAAATCCCACGAAAAAGATCG
>JACMMZ010000160.1 GCA_014378775.1 Pseudobdellovibrionaceae bacterium | reverse complement strand
TTTTAATCCCTTTAAAATCCTGACCTCGACTAGACTTATCAAATATCAAAATGAGCCGATAAGTAGTCATGGTATATATCAATCTCAGTGAAGATGTTCATTTGGAAACGGCGACCGAGACGCATCGGGCTTCCGCATTTTCAAGATTTTTTTCAGCTCTTTTAGATTACTTTATTCTGGCTCCGGTGATCACCTTTGTCATGGTCATCTTTTTCAGAGATTCAGTTAAATTAATAACTCATATTTCTGATTCTTCTTCGCAGGCTATACTGTTTCAGCTGGCATTTTTTGCAGTGATGCTTTTCACCGGGGTGCAAACGGCTTTTATTTATCTTTACGGAGCGACTCCGGGACAAAATTTCCTTAAACTTTACATTACTTTTGAACAAAAGCCTTCGAATTTATTTTTTCAGATTTGGTTTAGACAGCTGGGATTTGCATTTTCGGTTTTATGCTTAGGCTTACCTTTTTTAGCCGTCGTTTATCACAAAAAGCACCGAACATTTTATGACCGCTTGGCCGAATGTGATGTTGTGAGTACAATTCCTGAAGCACGTGGTTTAGCGACGTTTACAGTTCATGATACGGATAAAAAGTATTTATCTGCCACGGTTTCAGCCGTCATGTGTTTTATATCATTTATTTTTATTTTTACCGCGTTACAATCACACGACGTTCTTCTAGAGAAAAGCCAAATCACCGCCAAAGCTTCGTCTCATTTGAAAAAATGCTTTGTGATCGAAGATCAAAATCAGCAACAACGTTTAAAAACAGTTCTGGCACTGAATATTTTAAATCTAACGTCCGACGATTGTGCTCTCAGTGAAGCTGATGAAGTTCTTAACCGATTTAAAGTCAGTCAAAAAGAGGGTCCGCCGAAGGCCGAAAATGTTTCCATGGCTTATTTTGTTAAATTTTATGTCGGTCAAAAAACGGCAGAGCGCAGTTTAAATCAGGCTGAATATTTTAAGTACGCCTGCAATCGTGACGTAAAAGCCGATTTGTGCGCGGCCGTTAAAGTGAGAGATATTGCATCAGAAAATAAAAAAGTATCTTCATCAAAAAATTTAAATGACAAATTATTAGAATTCATTGGCCGAGCCAAATGATTTTACCCGGAGATATTTTTTTAAAAAAAGAAGATCTGACGGATGAAAGCCTTAAGCGCTGGTTTTTTGCTCCGGCCTTTATATTAGTTTTCCTTAATTTATTTGTGCATTTTTTTATTGGGTTCACGCAACCGTTGGAAACCAGTTTTGAATCAGATATCAAAATTTTAAATAAAAATTCCAACTTAAGCGTGATGAACCAAATGCACATTCAAGCACAAGATCCCTTGTTAAAAGATTCTGTGGCGCAAAAGATCGAGCAGGATCCCTTTTTATTTATAAAAGATCGACAATTCTGGACCCGGGCACAATCTTTGGAATTTTCTGGTGATCAAGTCCAAGTGGCTCAGAATAAAGAAATATTGCTGCGATTGAAAAAAGTTTTTAAAAGCTCAACCCAAGAAATTTATGGTTTAAGTCATGAATCAAAATCGATGATGAACTGGGTGACTTATCAGTTCACTCACGCAAGTCTATTTCATTTGTTTTCAAATATTATATTTTTATTATTAATCACCGCCGTACTGCAAAATTTTGTCAGCGCCGGTTGGATTTTGTCGGTGTACATACTGGGGGGCTTAGCTTCGGGTTTTGCTTATCTGCTGTTTTGCGATAACATGAGTTTACCTTTGATCGGCGCCAGTGGATCGGTCAGCGCCTTAATGGCTTTTTTGTGTGTGATTAAAGCAGAACACAATATAAAGTGGTCTTTTTTCGTTTCGCCTTTGCCGTTAGGTCACGGAGTGATTTACCTACCAGCGTATTTATTATTTCCCATTTTTTTGTTAACTGATTTTACAAACGTACTTATCGATACGCAGGGAGTGACACAATCGGTGGCGCACAGTGCTCACGTCGGTGGAGCCCTGTGTGGATTCTCATTAGGTCTTTTGTACCGCGCCTTATCTTCTGTTCAAGAAGAAGTCTTAAGTTAAATTTCTTCCGGAGCAAAGCCTCGTCGCATGGTGTTTTCCGTCACCACAATCGGTTCTGTGAATTGCTTTAGATAATCAGGGCCACCGGTTTTAGAACCGATGCCCGACATTTTGTAGCCACCAAACGGGTGTCGATCCACCATGGCTCCGGTGATGCCGCGGTTAATATAAATATTTCCGGCTTCGAGTTCTTGTTTAATTCTTTCGATGTTGAGCGGAGATCGGCTAAAGGCTCCGCCGGTCAAAGCGTATTCGGTTGAATTAGCATAATTTAAGGCGTGATCTAAATCTTCGGCCTTGATCAAAGCAATGATAGGGCCGAAGAATTCTTTTTGGGCCAAGTCATCATTGTATTTTACATCTGAAAAAATTGAGACGGGTACAAAGTAGCCGCCAGTGGGAACATTTCCTTTGAATAATAATTTATTTTTTTCTGATCCCTTTTCAATTTCCGTCATCAAACGAGAATAGGCTTCTTCATCTACCACGGGGCCGTAGTAACCCGCAGGATTTTCCGCGCCGGAGACTTCGATCGACCGCGCGGCTTCCACCAGGCGCTGCGCAAATTTGTCGTAGACATCTTTTAAAACAATCACGCGCGAAGCGGCCGAACATTTTTGCCCGGAAAAACCGACAGCAGAATAAAGCACGGCATCAACGGCTTCATCAAGATCCGCATCGCTATCGATGATTAAAGCATTTTTTCCGCCCATTTCAATAATGCAGCGTTTGACGTGAACTTGTCCGGGCTGAACAATGGCAGCGTTTTTTTGAATCAGTAAACCGACGGTTTTTGATCCGGTAAAAGCAATGGTGGTGGTGTCTTTGTGTTTAACCAAGAAATCGCCAACCTCTTCACCGTAACCGGGAACAAATTGAAGTACGCCGCTTGGAAGACCGGCTTCTTTAAAAATTTCCCACAATCCAAGAGCTACCAGCGAGCTTTGCTCAGCCGGTTTCATCACCACGGTATTTCCTGTAACCAAAGCAGCGGCGACTTGTCCGCTCAAAATGGCCAAGGGAAAATTCCAAGGCGAAATCACCACAGCTACTCCGCGCGGTTTATAGATATACTGGCTGGTTTCGCCTGGCGCATGACCTACGGTTAAGGCGCGCGATAATTCCTTTTGGTGACGAGCATAGTAGCGTAAAAAATCGATAGCTTCGGTGATATCACCGTCGGCCTCAGCCCAGGGCTTTCCGACTTCCATGATTTGCGTGGCCATCAAATTAAAGCGATCGCGCAGCATAATATCTGCGGCCTTATCTAAAATCGCCGCACGATCGTTGGATGAAATTTTTTTCCAGTTTTTAAAAGCCGCCTGAGCTGAGATCATGGCTTTTTCAGCTAAAGTGACATCAGCCATTTCCACCATAGCCACGATTTCAGAATGTTGAGATGGATTCACACGGTTGAAAATATTTTGGGTGGAAATCGG
>JACMMZ010000159.1 GCA_014378775.1 Pseudobdellovibrionaceae bacterium | reverse complement strand
CACAAAAATATTTCTTAACGATAATGGTCTCAGGCCACAACCGGGCCATTTTTTCTTATCGAGGCTTTGCTTTTGAAGGAAAGCTTGCCTGGTGGATTAAAAACTTCATCGATTTAAAATTTATGAAACGCTTTCAATAAACAAACAAAACGTAAATTTTTATTTGCAATACGAAAGTTCCGAACGAAGTTTCTTAACGATTAATAACCATCTTTTTTCTTTGTTTTGATATTGATCGTCCACATCTAATATGGAACCGAAAAGTATATGGCCGTTGATGATAGTTATCGCGGGACTGTCAGTACTGATTAAATCTTGCCCGTGCATTCTCAAAAGTAAGTGGTTCACAGCAAATGCAGCTCCGCCGAAACCGACTAACTCACACTGCTCACCGATATCTACGCCAACCCATCGACCTTGGTCATTGGCATCGTTAACAAAATTATTACATTTGTTAACGAGTGTCATGAGCTCGTTATCTTGCATTTTTGATGCTTTTTCACCGGATATTTTACATTCGTTCGCAAAACTTAATGCACTAGCAAAAATTAACGATAGAACAACGAGCACTTTTATTTTATTCATAAATTTACCATATCGTCTTAAAGTCTGAGGGCTTAATTGCTCTTGTTCAAACTCGAACGATCTTTCACTAAATCAATCAGCGAAAAGCATTCCAAATTTAAAGTTAATTTTATCTGGTTTGAAGGAAGAAAATTGTCTATCCAGGATGTTATAAGCCGCTAATGGTCATCGTCGAAAAGTTTGACAGTTTCAAGTTCCGGATATTTTTATAACTTAATAACCTGATCCAAAATCTGCCGCGAAACCTGCGGGTAATGAGTCGAAAGAACCTGAAGTTCTCGAGTTCCTTTTTCTAAAGTATTTTGTAAAACCAAATGAAGATAATGAATGGCAAAAGCTAACGCATCTGAAACCGATCCACTTTTTAAAAATTGGCCTAAAAAAAGCGACGATAATAAATCCCCGGTGCCGTTGGGTGGGTTCTTAAAATTAAATTCTTTATTTTTGACCAGATAACAATTTGTTCCATCCGACACGGCACTAATCAAATATTCCGGATAATCTTTAAGTTTATTTCCGGTTACGACCACCGTTTTAATATTTTTAAGATGAAAAACGGAGATGGCTTTGCTTAAAGAATTGGTATCTTCGATTTTTACTCCGGTCAGAGTTTCGGCCTCAAACTGATTAGGTGTAATAATATCGGCCGAAAGACTGTTTTGAAAAAAATCGAGGACTTCGGGTTTGACGAAACAACTGGTATTACCAATCACCGGGTCACACAGATAAATGACTTTTGGATTCAAGGCTTTCATTTTTTTAACTGTGTCGTACACAGCGGCGCAGATTTCAGCCGATCCCATGTAACCCGATAATACGGCTTGAACCTCGGGTAAAAAATTATTATTCTCTAACCCTTGAATAATCTGCCGGATATGTTCACCAGAAAAAACATCACCCGTCCAGCTGGGATACCCGGTGTGATTTGAGAACTGCACCGTATTCACGGGACAGACGTCATAACCCATAGATTGCAGCGGAAAAACCGCTGCTTTATTTCCAACGTACCCATAAGTCACATGCGATTGAATTGATAATATTGCCATAAACCGGAGGCTATCATAAATTTTCCACCGACAGTTAATAAAAACATTTTTGCATAAATATTTTCTGCAACGAATCGATTATAGCAAATTTTTGAGTATGACTTTAATCAGCTCCTGTTGATCTAAAGGTTTTGTAAGATGGCCGTTACAACCCCAAGCCAGTGAGCGTGCTCGCTCCTCGGCCATAGCGTGTGCGGTCAAAGCTATGATCGGACGATTAAATCCGGAATCACGTAAAGCGCGCGTAGCTTCATAGCCATCCATAATCGGCATCTGAATATCCATCAAGATAAGATCGTAATTTCCCTCGATCCCTTTACGAAAAGCTTCCCGACCATTACTGGCTGTATCGACCAGGCAGCCATGACGTTGCAGTATAAGCTGCGCGAGCATTTGGTTATCTTCAGAGTCATCCACGATCAAAATTTTGAAGCCCTCTAATGTTCGGGTATTTTTGGTTTCTTCAAATATTTCGGGAACAAAGTCTTCGTCTTTTTTAATTTTTTGTGAAAGATGCACTTTAAACGTGATCAAAATATCACACCCTTGGTCAACGGCGCTGCGAATAATCTGAATGTCTCCACCTAATGCATTTGCTAATCGCTTAGATAAGGCTAATCCTAATCCTGTCCCGCCAAACTTTCGAGTGGTACTGTTGTCAGCTTGAGTAAATGGTTTAAAAAGATTCTGAGCCTGATCAAACGAAAGCCCTACGCCCGTATCCTTAACTAAAATTTCAATAAAATTTTCGGTAGCGCTTATTTTTTTCGCTATAACTTCTATCGTAATTCCACCAACTTCAGTAAATTTGACTGCATTTCCCACGATATTTAAAATAATCTGACGAAGACGTGTTGGATCCGTCATCAATCGTTTTGGCACATCGGGATTGATTTTTGCCTGCAGAGAAATTCCTTTTGATCCTGTTCTTTCTCGGAAAAGATCGATCACGTCGCTGATCAATTCCTCAAAATTGACTTCCAAATACTCCAGCTCCATTTTTCCCGATTCTACTTTTGCTAAGTCTAAGATATCATCGATGATTCGTGTTAAAGCCTTTCCGTTACGTAAAATAGTTTCGACAAAATGCTTCTTTTCAAATTCGGGAAGCGCGGTTTCCCGCAAAAGATCGGCATAGCCGATAATAGCCCCTAACGGCGTTCTGATTTCATGCGACATATTCGCTAAAAATGTGGATTTTGTCGAATTTGCTTTTTCTGCATCTTGCTTAGCTTTTTCAAGTTCTAAACGAGCACGTACTTTGTCAGTCACATCATTCGCGTTGCAGTACACCCCGTAGGGTTTTCCTTCAGCATCGTCAATTCTCACATTCAGATAATCGAAATACATATCTTCTAAAATTCCGTGCGAATTAACCACCGAGACCTTCATTTCATTGGCGATAAAAGTTTCCCCAGTTTTAAAAATATTAACTAGCGAATTATATCGTTCTGAACCAACAAGTTCCGGATAAATTTCGGCATATTTACGACCGATATGCTCACGCGAATCAACCAGTTCGATCCACTTTTTATTGGCGATTTCGAAAACAAGATCCGCACCACGCATGAAACCAATAGCCGAAGAGGAATGCTCAATCAGCGCTTCAAATTTTGACTTTTCAAAGCTCAATTCGCCCAGGTAGGCCTCAACGAGTTGGCGTGCTTGAATCTGCGCATCGCGCGCGGCTATCACTTCTGTCATATCAGTGGCAGACAATAAAATACCTTCAATTTTTCCCCCAGGATCAAGGATCGCATCAAAAACAAAATCCATAACAAATTTTTGATAATCACCTTCTTTTGATTTTACTTCAAAATTAATTTCTTTTGCGGTGTAAGTTTCACCCGTTTGAAATACATGACTGAGCTCAAAATCTAATCCTTGTTCAACCATTGCT
>JACMMZ010000158.1 GCA_014378775.1 Pseudobdellovibrionaceae bacterium | reverse complement strand
GGGACAATATTGAATTTTTCTTAAAATGAGACACTTTTTTATTTTTTAGAATCGCCAAGTATCGAATTAATATAGTCAGCGTAATTGAAAACTTTCAAATCACCAATCTTCTCGCCCAGACCGATCAGTTTCACCGGAATTCCTAGGTTATCAACTAATCCGATCACGACTCCGCCCTTGGCCGTTCCGTCGAGCTTGGTTAAGATGACTCCGGACAAATCCATTATTTTGTTAAATTCGATAGCTTGGTTCAAAGCATTTTGACCCGAATTTGCATCGAGTACGATCCACGTGTTGTGCGGAGCTTCGGGAATAACTTTGGTCATGACTCGTTTTACTTTTTTCAATTCTTCCATCAAATGACTTTGGGTGTGCAGTCGTCCCGCTGTATCTAAAATAACGTAATCGAAATTTTGTGCTTTACCTTTTGAAACGGCATCGAAAGCCACGGCGGCCGGATCGGTTGTTTGTTCTGGCCAGAAAATTTCTACCGACCCAGCTGTGTTGGTCGAAGCGCTTTGAGCCCGTTCTGTCCAAACTTTGAGTTGTCCTCCAGCGGCTGCGCGAAAAGTATCCCCTGCTGCTACCAAAACTTTTTGACCCGATTGCGCCAATTGCGCTGTGATTTTTCCAATCGAAGTGGTTTTTCCGGCGCCGTTCACGCCCAGAATCATAATTACAGTCGGACCACTTTCGGCGATCTTCACCACATCCAAAACTTTTGTTTGAGTGGCCTGTGCTTTGTGAAGCGGTTCTAAAATTTCCGTAATTTCCGCTTTTAAAGCGGCTTTGATTTTATTTATATCCAGCAAATCTGATTTAGATAACTTGTCTCTGACAGTTCCTAAAAGTTTTTCAACAGTTTTTGGACCCAAATCGCTGGTGTAAAGAATCTCTTCGATTTCATCAATAATTTTTGCGGTATCACCTAATGATAACGCTTTTTTAATTCGACCAAAAAAACTTTCTTCCGTTTTCAAAAGTGCTTTTGTCAGTGTGACTTCTTCTTCGATATCTGAAAGCTTAGGCGAATCGTGCTTTTTAACTATCGGTACTTTCGTAGATTCCGTCAGCGACTCAGGATGAAAATGCACCGGCTCAACATCAACCTGAACCTGAGTTTTATCTATTACCGGCGCCTTAACTTGATTTTTCGGCTTAAGGACAAAAAACAAAGTCCCCGCTACCGCGAGGACTCCTGCCATCAATGTGAGTATTAAACTTTGATCCATATTTCTTTCTTATATCAAAAAGACTAACGAAGATCAGCCAAACTGACCGATACCATGGTCGAAACGCCGCGTTCTTGCATCGTTACACCATAAAGTTTTTGCGCCACTTCCATCGTGTGTTTATTATGCGTGACCACAATAATCTGAGACCGCTTCGCCATCTCTTTAACTAATTCGTTAAAGCGGAAAACGTTGGCGTCATCAAGTGGGGCATCAACTTCATCCAGTAAACAATACGGAGACGGTTTAACTAAGAAAATCGAGAACACCAGTGCCACCGCAGTTAATGCTTTTTCTCCGCCGGACATCAAAGTGACGTTTTGCATTTTCTTACCCGGAGGCTTTGCGATGATCTCGATCCCGATTTCGCTTTTTTCAGGATCTTCCACGATCTGAAGCTGCGCTTCACCACCGCCAAATAAGACCGGGAATACTTTTTGAAATCTTTCATTCACCTGATCAAAGGTTTCTTTAAAACGTTTTGAGCAAATTTTATTAATTCGCTCAATCACTTTACGTAATTGATCTTTGGCTTCCGTTAAATCCGCATGCTGCTGAGTCAAAAAGGCGTAGCGCTCTTGTGTTTCAGAGTATTCGGAAATCGCAGAAAGATTAACTTCCCCGATTTTCGATAACTTGTCCCGCAGATCTTTTAATTCGACGTCAGCTTCTAACGGATTACCTTCGCGATTTTCATACTTCGAGATAATATCCGGCAGCATCAACATGTACTTTTCCCGAGTTTGCTCGATCAAGTACTGCTCTTTCATTTTAGCCTGTTCTAATTTCAATTGTGAATCATTCATCCGCGCTAAGCGATCGTTTCGTTCCCGCTGAGTCGTGATAACTTTTGTTTCTAATTCACGCACGTGCGCTGTTTCATTCTCGAATTGATTTTTAAACTGAGACATCTCAAGACGCTTCATTTCGATATCCGCCACCATTCGTTCAAAATCAATCTTGGCTTGCTCCACCGCATACTGACCGGAACTGGTTTGAGAATTGTAACCTTCGGCTTCCTCTGACATTCGCGACAACTGACCGTTCAGTTCACCAACCTGGCGATTCACCATTTCTAACTGACGTTCTAAACCCTGATACTCTTGGTTTTTCGACGCGTAGGAAATTTGTAAACTGGTCACCTCTCCGTGTTGTGTTTCGAAACCATCTTTCATGGAATCGTATTCTTCAGTTAATCCGGCCACGCTTGATTCAAGATCAACCTTGTTCACACGAAGTGAAATCAGGCTGTCTGACATTTCAACTATTTTTTCATCTAAACTGCCGAGTTGTTCTTGAAGTCTGCGAACTTCTTTTTCTTGACGTTCAACGGCGCTTTTGGCTTGTTGAAGTTCATTTTCAGCCCGTTCTAAATCCTTTTTAAATTCAGCCACTTTGATTTCTTGATCTAATCTACGCTTTTGTGCGCCTTCAAAATCATTCAAGATATTTTTAAGCTGCTCTTCAGTTTTTTTCATGGCTAAGGTAGCTAATGCTAATTTACCAGCCCATTCCGTTTTTTTGTTGGAAAGTTCTTTAATTTCACGGCGTCGTTTTAAAACTCCGCTTTCCGCAGATTCTTTGGCTCCACCGGTCAAAATGCCGTCAGCCGATAACGTGTCCCCGTCTTCAGTCACGAAAGTCCATCCCGAATAATTTGGACGTAACGTCAACGCCGTTCGGATCGAATCCACAATGGCGACTCCACCTAAAATATTTTGCACCGAATCTTTAAAACTGTCTTCAACTTGCACCACTTCATTCAGTAATCCCAAAACGCCATTTTCGGCTTGAGGGTTACCTTGATACTGGTGCACTTGTTTTCCATCATTGGAATAAAAACTGGATCGACCTGAATTGTTGGATTTAAGGAAATCAACCGCTTGAATCGCATCATTTTGTCGAGGCGCTAACAGCATTTGCAATTTCGATCCTAAAGCGGCTTCCATCGCAATTTCATAATTTGACGGAACTTGCACCACTTCTGATACTGGGTAAAATACTTCTGAAACCGTTCCATCGGCATGCATTTCCACCGATTTGGTTTTGCTCCAAAGCATGACTTGTTTGACGCCTTCTTCGAAACCTTCAAAGTTTGAATGCAGATTTTCTAATCCGTATAGTAAAGATGTGACTTCGTTGAAATTATCTTTAAAGGTTTGAACTTCGGTTTGTTTAGTTTCAAGCTGCTCCGTTAAAATCTTTTTGTTAGCTTCAAAAGATTCGAAATCATTTGAAAGGTCTAATTGAAGCTGACGTTCTTGATCGAGCTGATTGTTAACTTTACGGCGGCGATTTTCAAAATCGTGCTGCGTTTCACGGACTTCACTTAATTTAATTTCTTCATCATTTAGCCGTCCTGCGACTTCTTGACGCTGTCCGCTTTGCGAATTCAATCGGGCATCGATGGAAGATTCACTTTGGCCTAAGGCAAATTGTTCACGACGTTTGGTTGTCAGTTCTTCATCGATTTCTGTATATCGTTTTTGATTGGATAAAAACGCTTCTGATTTTTGCGTCGATTCAATGGCCAATTCTTCGACTTCAGTTTTGAGTTCATCTGACTGAGACTGTAAATTTTCTTGATCTCGCGATAACAGATCAAAACGAGCCTTTTGTTCGCTCAGAATACTTCCGGTCATTTGTTCATTACGTTTAGCTTGTTCTAAATTAAATCGTAATTCTTGAATTTCCATTTCTTTTTTCTGAACCGAAGACTGGTGACTGTAAAATTCTTCTTGCTTTATTTCGACGGCTTTTTCTTGCTCCAGGATAGAAAGTTTTAAAGTTTCTAATTCAGCCTGCATTTGATTTAGATTAGTTTCACTACCAAGTTCTAGACTTTGAGCTTCATCGAATATTTTTTGAGCAACGTCTGCAGCCAATTTTAATTCGACGTATTGAATTGAGGAAAGCCATAATTCAAGATCTTCAATTTGAGTTTTGATATTACGGTAACGTTCAGCTCGCTGGGCTTGACGTTGAAGACTGTCGATTTGGCGTTTTAATTCACCGATGATATCTTGAAGACGGACTAAATTCTGATCGGTTGAAATCAATTTACGCTGAGATTCTTTTTTACGAGCTTTAAACTTCGTAATTCCGGCAGCTTCTTCAATTAGCATGCGGCGGTCTTCAGGCTTTGATGTGATAATTTTACCGATCATACCTTGTGCAATGATCGAGAAACCCTTGGATCCAGCACCGGTATCCATAAAAATTTCTTGCACGTCTTTTAAACGAGACGCTTCTTTATTGATAAAATATTCACCTTCACCGTTACGATGTAACCGGCGAGTAACCATAATTTCGGAATGTTTTAAATATTTAGCGGGGAACGGTCCGCCGTCATTTTCCAAGGTCAACGAAACTTCACAAAGTCCCATCGCCGAGTAACCCTCAGCGCCGGCAAAAATCACATCCGTCATGGTGGAAGCACGAAGATCTTTCGCCGACTGATCTCCCATGACCCACATCAAGGCATCAACGATATTTGATTTACCACAACCATTCGGACCGACTATACCGGTAATACCCGCATCAAATTGAATAACGGTACGATCTTTAAAAGATTTAAAACCAATGATTTCAAGTTTTTTAATTCTCAAGGAATTCCCCTTTAGTTGATAACGGATAGGTCAAATAACACATCCTTTAACTGTCCTTTGGTCCGGGGGTTGAGTCAACAATGACGCGCCGAGCTTTCAACAATTCCTCGTCGCGACTTTTTAGTGCAGGCCTACTGAATGTCGTATTGTTGAGTTGTTAAGCTCAAGCTACATAGAGATAGAACTTGTTACTTGTTCGTTTTTTCAATTTCTTTTTTAAAGGGATCCCACTCTTCTTTGAGCGAAAGAATTTCTTTGATTTCGATGGGCTGTGGCCTAATTAAATAAGACAATTCTTCGCTGCTCATTTTCTTCTGATAAATTTTATCGTAGGTCGATTTAAAAGTCAGAACTCTTTTCACGTAAGTTCTGGTTTCCGCAAAGGGAATATGTTCGATGAAGACATCATAATCAACTGGTCCTAAGCGCTTAACCCAAGCTTTCACCCGGTGGGGTCCACCATTGTAAGCCGCAGCGGCCAAGGGGTTTTGATCTTTCATTTCAATTAATAACTTTTTGAGATACACGGCACCCATTTCAATCGATTTTTTGGGATCAAACAATTCGGCCGTCTTAATCTCTTGGCCGACAAGGCCTTTCAATTTATCTAAGGTGTAGGGCATAAACTGCATCAGACCGACGGCTCCAACGGGTGAAATGGCGTCTGACTTATATTGAGTTTCGGCCTTCATGATAGAAAGAATCACGTAGGGGTCAATTTTTCTTTGTTTGGCAAATTGAAAAATATCATCCTTGTAAGCTTCGGGATAAATTGATTTTAGCAAAAATAAATCTTTATCAAATGACATGCGACCAGGAGACTGACGTTGGCTCAAAGACAGCGCGCGGTAATAAAAATTATTTTCAGTATAAAATTGAATCAAAATTTTTGCATTTTTAGAGAATTTTAGATTTTTTTCGATTTCATAAAGGTGCCACTTTGCAAGTTCACCCTGACGGTTTTGAATCAGAAATTTAGCCCAGTCGATATGACGTCGGAGTTCTTCTTCAGACCGAACGACCAGGCCGGCATTTTCCGCTGAGAAAATAATTTCATTCTCATCATTGACTACGGCTACTTGATTTTGCTCATCGCCGCTCGTCTCAGAAAGAATGAAGCTATACAGATTTTGAATTTGCTCCCGACTGACATCTTCCGAAGGAATGGGAAATACGGATCTGCGGTCTTTTGATGTGGCCCAGAGATCTTTGATCAAAGCATTTTTTTCCAAAGTACTATTTTGCTTTTTTAAATCCTGATACCGCAACCAGGATAATAAATTATAATAGGTGTAGGTCTCATTACTAGATAAGCTTTCACCGGACTTTTTAAATAATTGCAAGGCGGTCAGAGTTTGGTCTTGCCTTTGATAGCACATGGCAATCCAGTAACTGAGTCGAGATGAATCCGCAGTATAACTGCGCATTTCGTTAAAGGCTTTCAGTGCTTTTTCCAGATCATGATTTAAATAAAGACTCCAAGCTCGCAGCCAGGCTATTTGTTCAAAATCTTTGGTTTTTCGTTTTCTTTTTTGCTGGCCTGAGGACTGAAACAGCTGATCAAATATTTTGTAAGCATCTGAATAGCGTTTACTTTGATAAAACAGAAAAGCTTTCTGAAAAAGCATATCCGAAATATTTTTATTTTTTTCCTTATAATATTTAATAATTTTATTTAAAATCAATTCAGATTTTTCGAGTTCACCCGCACGCTGAGAAATGTAAAAATAATTTTCAGCGTAATCCGATTCAATGAGTTCATTTTCATATTTTGTTAAATTGTTAAATGCCGCCAAAGGATCTCCGACATTGGAATCGAATATGGCCTGCAGGTAAGCTTTTTTCCAGTTGGCGAGGGTTTTGTCTGATTTTAAATAAAGATCAATTTCTCTTTGAGCCTGAGTTTCGCGAGCGGCAAAAATGAGACGCCGTATACGGGTAATGAAATCTTCATATTTCATCGGGCACTTTGTGAGGCCATTTTGAATTTCGTTAAATTCTATATCTGGCTGGGTCACCCAACGTTTTCGTTCCGCCCTGCAAACCGCATCATAGTATTTATTTTTCTGAATCCACTTTAAATAATTTGTTTCTGCCGTTTCCCCTTCAGAAGTCCCACTCAATTGCTTAAGAATAATCCGAGATTCCTTTTTGATATCGGCATCGGTAAATGTTTGACGTTTTTCAAGCTCTGATTCCGTGGCTTGAATCACTCGACTGAATAGGTCTAACCGGAGGCGAAGGAATTTTTTTTGTGTTTTTAGCTTTTTATACTGAGTCCAAATGTGATCAAGATTCCCACTCCAGATATTCGTAAAATAAATTTTGTATTCTTCTTGGTAGGATTCGGTGGGCTTCCAATTCATTAAAGACTCCATCGCCTCAGGAGTTTTTCCTTCGTTGGAAAACATAAACGCTTTACCCAATGAAGAAAACGGGGCCTCTTCCTCAGCCGGTGCTGAGGTGGGGACGAGAAAACTTAAATATAAACTTAATAAAATAATTATCTTCAAAGGAGGTCTCACTTTTTTCTTATTAATGCTAACCTCAAAAGTGACCAAAAGCGAAGAAGAAAGCTTTAGTTTTTTTGTAAGGGATTCAGAACTGTCTAACAATTTTAGGCGCATCGATCACAATTTCTGCTTACGCAGTTCAATGTCTGTTTCAAATCGAATAGAATTGCTTTAAAGCGTTTCATTCTGGAACAGGGCTTGCTAATTGTACAAGTAATGACAGAGGTGCGTATGCGAGCCAAGTTGAATGTTACAACCGTATTAATACTAATGACCCTAATGATCACGGGATGTTCCCGCGGCATGAAGTCACGCAATGTAAATCTGCCAACTCCCAGCGAATCGGCCCAGCCGAATTTGCCGGAAGTTGATCCTATTAATGGAACACCTGATGGCAAAACGACTTTAAGCCCGACTGATCCCACACCGACAAATCCGCCTCTTGTAAAGGATCCACCAGTTGTGACAAACCCCGACGAAGAAAAGCCTCCGGTTGAAACTGCACCGCCTATTAAACCCAATCCGCCGGTTGTGGTTCGACCGCCCCTGCTCCCTCCGGTCGTAAAGTCACCCGCGACGGCTTTTAATTTTTTCCCTTTGATGTGGGAAAAAAAGGTGGAAGCCTCTAAGGATTGGACGGCGATGGTTTATAATGTGATTAAAAAAGAAGAATCGTATCTACTAGGGCAAAATGTAGCAGATGATATTGAAATTTTTTGTCCCGCTTATAGAAAATTAAACGAAGACTCGCGCCTTAATTTTTGGGGTCAATTTTTTGCAGCTTTAGCCTATCACGAGAGTGGCTGGAGTCCGGTCAGCCGTATGGTCGAACGAAATTTCACTTCGAAAGATTCCGTGACAAAAATGCCTGTAGTCAGCGAAGGGCTTCTTCAACTGTCTTATCAGGATGAAAAAAGCTATAATTTGGATTGTGGTTTTGACTGGAATAAAGATAAAGAGCTTGCCGTGAAGGATCCCAAGAAAACGATTTTAGATCCCTACAATAATTTACGCTGCGGAATTAAAATCATGGCGACTCAGCTGAAGAAATTTCGTTCAATTACTTTATTGCGAAACGTTTACTGGGCCCCGCTTAAAATTGGTGGCGGAACCACTAAAATTGCGGAAATTTCTCGACTGACCCGCGCCTTAAAGATTTGTCAGAATTTATGAAAAAATCTGAGTATTTAATCCAAGCATCTTTGAGTTGTATCTTATTTCTGACATCTTGTGGAAAGCTCCAAGTGAAAGAGAGCGCTCCAGTCAGTGAAATCAAAGTCGAAATCGCTGAAGTTAAAGCCAACATTTCTGATTTTGAACCGCTGGCTTGGGAAACCAAGAAAAAAAGCGGAACTGCTTGGTCGAAAATGATTTATTCCGTTATTGAAAACGAAGAGGATTCTATCTTAGCTGATGGGGCCGCCGAAGACATTCTTATTTTTTGCCCCCGTTACGCAACTTTAAAGCCGGCTCAGAGACTCAATTTCTGGGGGCAATTTTTTGTGGCTCTGGCTGTACCAGAAAGCGGTTGGGATCCCGCTCAAACAACATTAGAGCCAGATAAAAAATTTAAAAATCTCGACTCCGTCACTCGCAAGCCGGTTCGAAGCGAAGGTCTTCTTCAACTGTCTTATCAAGATGAAAAGAACCTTCGCCTTAATTGCGGCTTTAATTGGAATCGCGATCAAAGCTTGGCTCCGGAAGATTCTCGTAAAACCATCTTTCATCCCTACTTGAATTTACGCTGCGGAATCAAAATAATGTCCCGCCAGCTTAAAAACCGAAAATCTATCACGCTTAAGGATAACGTTTACTGGTCAGTTTTAAGAACGACGGATAACCAAGATAAGATCGATCAGATTGCTACCATGACCAAATCACTCAAAATGTGCCGATAAAGATTGATCTTCAACTCGATCACTTTTAATCTTGAGGCCATGAGCTCATTAACAAAAATTCTTTTCAAAGCTAACGACTTTATTTTTTTTGAGGGCGATATTGAGGCCCACTTTTTCTTGATCGAAAAAGGCAGTATCACCGTTTTCACTAAAAATCAAAAAGGCGAAAAAGTCGTTTTAGCGCAGCTAGGTCCGGGCGAAGTGCTGGGCGAACAAGCCATGATCGATAAAAGTGAAAGATCGGCCACGGCTCAGGCCAGCTCCGACTGCATTTTATTAAAAATTTCAGAAGAAAGTTATCATGACATGCTGACTGAGCTTCCACTCTGGGCTTCATCGATGCTTAAAAATCTTTCGACTCGTTTGAAACATATGAACAACGCCGTTAAAACTCTTAAGCTGTAATTCGAACTTTTCTGATCGCTTTTTTCCAACTGATAAGTCTTTGATTTAAATCTCGGGGACTTATCTGAGCTGTGAACTGACGATCTATCTGAGTTATTTTTTGCAAATCCTTCATGGTCCAAAGACCCGAACCGATTCCGGCCAAATAAGCGGCCCCGGCCACCGTGGTTTCGATCATCACCGGACGCACCACTCGAGTTTGTAAATAATCACTTTGAATCTGCATCAGTAAATTATTTTCAGAAGCTCCGCCGTCCACGCGCAGAAATTTCATTTTCTTTTTCAAATCTTTTTGCATAGCTTGCAAAATATCGGCATTTTGTAAAGCCATGGCCTCAAGCGTGGCTCGTGCAATGTGCGCTTTGGTTGATCCACGCGTCAGTCCGGTTATTTCACCGCGAGCTTCAGGGCACCAATACGGAGCACCTAATCCGGTTAAAGTCGGAACGAATTCAACCCCGTCTGAATTCGTAACCTGAGCCGCTAATTTTTCAATTTCGGAGCTGGCGGAAATAATTCCTAATCCATCTCGAAGCCATCCGATTGCGGCACCGCAAACAAATGCGCCACCTTCTAAGGCGTAGGTCACTTTCTCGTTTTTGATTTTCCAAGCCACGGTCGAAAGTAATCCAAATTTTGATTTGATAATTTTATTTCCGGTATTCATCAAAATAAAACTTCCCGTTCCAAATGTACATTTACTATCGCCGGTGGAAAAACATGTTTGCCCGAAAAGGGCTGACTGTTGATCGCCGGCTACACCGTTGATGGTGGTTTGATTTGACGCGAATTTACAATTATAAACAGTTCCAAAATCATCAGCCGAAGATTTGATTTCCGGTAAACAAGTCCGATTAATTTTAAATAATTTGAGGAGTTGATCATCCCAATCTAAAGTTTTTAAATTCATCACCATAGTACGAGAGGCGTTACTGACATCCGTTAAATAAGATTTTCCTTGAGTCAATTTCCATAACAGAAAAGTATCAATTGTTCCAAAAGCTAAATCTTTTTCTTTTAAAGCCGTTTGCACGGCCGGGATATTTTCCACCAGCCAACGCATTTTTGTTCCCGAAAAATAGGGATCTAAAACTAGACCTGTTTTGTCTTTGATGATTTTCGACCATTTAGGCTTTAATTTTTTGCACATATCCGAGGTTCGACGACACTGCCAGACAATGGCATTGTGTAAAATCTGCGAAGTCGATTTTCTCCAAGCCACAACCGTTTCACGCTGGTTCGTGATACCGATGGTATAAATGTCAGCGGCCGATAAGCCTGCTTTCTTAAGCGCTTCCTGAGCTGAATTTTCAATACTATTCCAAATATCTACTGGGTTATGCTCGACCCAGCCGGCTTGCGGAAAAATCTGGTGAAAATCACGATCACTTGAGGCCACCAGACTTCCGCCCTGATCCATAATAACAACATTCGATCCTGTAGTTCCCTGATCTAGAGCCATGATATACTTTTTCATAACTTTATTATGATTAATTTTTTTAAAAAACCCAACGAAAAAGTATTCAATGTTTTTGCACTTAGTAAAGACGAGCTTTTATACAAAGTTTTTCCTCGCCTGTTTATGGAGATTCTCAAAAAATATTTCCGACTTGAAATTGAAGGTTTAGAAAACATTCCCAAAACCGGTGCCGTGTTGATCATTCCCAATCATTCCGGGTTTTTAGGCATTGATGCGCTCCTTTTATCTTACATCCTCCAACAAAATACCAAACGCATCCCTCGTGTGCTCACTCATCATCTGTGGTTTCTGACGGAAAAAACAGCTTTACCGGCACAGAAATTGGGCTTTATTGAGGCTAATTATGAAAATGGCGTAAAACTGTTGAAAAAAAATAACTTGGTCGTGCTTTTTCCTGAAGGTGAACACGGAAACTTCAAACCCACTTCAAAAAAATACCAATTGCAGGAATTTAAGCGTGGATTTATTCGCATGTCTCTGGCGACTCAAGCTCAGATTGTGCCAACGATTGTTTTAGGAGCGGAAGAAACTCATATTAATCTTAAAAAATTAAAATTTAGTAAGTTTTTACGCGGTTTAGTCTTACCGCTACCTCTAAATATTTTACCGCTACCCGCGAAATGGAAAATCGTTTTTTTAAAACCGATTAGTTTACCGTTTGAAGCTAATAAAATAAATGATTCGGAACTTTGCCATGAATTAGCCCTGGAGATTCAAGAGGACATGCAAAAAAGTATCAATAAAATAGTCAGTCGAAGAGGATCAGGTTATTTTTAAGGGCAATTAGGCGAATCAAAATTTGTTTGATTCGGACAATCGGGAAGATCGTTTCCAATGGCGGTGATAATTTTGTGCCAGCTTTTAATTAAAACGCCGCTATCATTCACATCACTTCGACGCCCCACTAATGAAGTCGTCAAGATCATCGCACTTGATACCGCGATCAATAATAATAGAATATATTCGACTAAAATTTGGCCTGATTGGGACTTTAAACGATTGTCATTAAAATGCTTCATCTTGAATCTCTTTGACCTGCGACCGATGAGGCGCATTTAAAAAGTGATTCAATTGATCGACGATGGCTTGAAACAACAAATTAAATTTTTCACCTTGATCTGTTTCAAAAGTATTCTCTAACCCGATAACCACGCCTTCATCCCATTCATTCAATACCGGAGTGGACTGACTATTGTTAAATGCAATGCCTACGTCCTCTTTTGAGGGATAAATCAGAATGAAAGCATTTTTCTTGGTTTTTTCAGACCACTTTTTATAGCGCGTCCAAAGTTCAACTTGGTCTGACTGAAGAAGATGGTAAATTTTTAACGCCGTTGATTCGTAGCTCTGCGAGAAATAAATTCTGAAAGCGCCGTCAAACAAGGCCGTGTTAAAAACTGGACTGTAAAACTGAGACGATAAAAAAGATGAATAACTTGCTGCCATGTTTTGAGCCTAGAAAGCAAATCGTAACTCTACAACTAAAATGTAAGAATCTTAAATTTTAAGCTGCGTTGCGCTAACGCGATAATTTATCTTTTATTTTTATCTCTTTTCCTGCAATGAAAAGTCGATGTTGTGGCATGGTTCCCGCTGAATAAAAGAAATCATTGAGATCAGCATCAGTGCAAATAAAGTTCGCGCTCTTTCCGACCTCAAGCGATCCCTCTTCGGATTCGATTCCCAAAGCGCGAGCCGCATTGATAGTGTAAGCTTTAAAAACTTCCGGCAATGTCATTCCCATTTTTAATCGCGCAAGCAAACCCACCAGCATCAAATCCTGAGTCGGACTGGTACCCGGGTTAAAATCGGTGGCCAGCGCTACGGTAGCTCCGGCATCAATAAGTTTTCGGGCCGGAGGATAATCACATTTCATATAAAGATCAGCCGCCGGCAATAAAACCGTAACCACTTTTGATTTTCCAAAATTTGAGATCGCCTCTGGACTGAGATGAATCACATGGTCCGCGGACCGCGCCTTGAGTTCCATCGCGAGCTCTGCTCCGCCCGATTGCGAAAGCTGATTGGCGTGAATGGTCACATCGAATCCTTGTTTTTGAAAAGCACTTAAATACTTTTGAGCCGCACTTTTTTCAAAAAAATTTTTCTCAACAAAAATATCCACTCGATTGGTCAGTTTTTTCTTTTTTAAAACAGGTAAAGTATTTTGAACAATATCTTTTAAATATTCATCGAAATTTTTAAATTCAACCGGCTTGGCATGCGCTCCCAAATAAGTGGTTACGATACGTGGCCCCGAAAGTTTACGCGCGACTTCGAGCATTTTTATCTCCGAGGGAAGATCCAAACCATAGCCGGATTTAATTTCTAAGGTACTTACGCCTTGACGTAAAAAACGATTCACCCGGTCTTGAGAAATTTTAAGAAGATTTTTAAGCGGACTTTTTCGAGTTTCCCGAACGGTCGATAAAATACCACCACCGCGCTTCGCGATCTCGGAATAGGTCATACCAGCATTTCGCAATTCAAATTCATCGGCTCTTGAACCCGCAAAAATGGTGTGCGTATGACATTCGATAAAAGACGGAAAAATTTTTTGATTTTTCAAATTCACTCGAGTGGGTTTCCCCTTAGTCCTCGGCTGATTTTTTAAGGATCCCATCCAAAGAATTCTTCCACTTTCCGCCAGCATAGCCTGGGCTGGGATAAGGCCATTAAAATCATTTTGTACGAGCTGGAAGTTGTAAAAAAGCTGCAGTCTTGCCATAAGGTCCAAGCTAAACGAAAAAAAATACAGAGTCATCTGTATAGTCACTTGTGTTTTTCCCGTCGCTCATTTATCCTTTAATAAGTCCATTCTTTAAGACTCGTTTTTACCGAGTGGACGACGATTTCACTGATTTCTTGTAAGGTTTTCTTTACAAAAGATCCATACCCTAAAGGAGTTCCTATGCCCTCGAACAACAGTTCCCGTCAGGCCGCATTTCATTCGGCGATTCAAACTAAAGATGTGACCATTAAAAAAATAACCGATCAACATGGGCGCGAAGCGGCTATTTCTGAATACTTCGGTTGCATGACTTTTGGTTTAGCTCAAATGAGAGAAAAACTACCTAAGGATGCTTACAATCATTTGCTGAAAACTTTAGATCACGGAAAAAAACTTCCGAAAGAAACGGCTGAGGCCATTGCTTCCGCTATCAAAGAATGGTCCGTTTCAAAAGGTGTCACGCATTTCTGTCATTGGTTTCAACCGATGACCGGCATGACTGCTGAAAAACATGATGCCTTTATATCGATTCAACATGCAAATCACTCTGAGCTTAAAGTCATTGAAAAATTTTCCGGATCACAACTGATCCAAGGTGAACCCGATGCCTCTTCATTTCCTTCGGGCGGAATGCGTTCCACTTTTGAAGCTCGAGGCTACACAGCCTGGGATCCTTCGTCTCCGCTGTTTATCGTGGAAGAAGCTAACGGGCGAACATTGTGTATTCCCACCGTTTTCTTCGGTTATCACGGACAAGCTTTAGATAATAAAACGCCTTTATTAAGATCTATCGAATCTTTATCGTCATCAGCTTGCGAATTTTTAAAACTGATTGGTGATGTGGATGTGAAGAAAATTCAAGCGACCCTGGGAATTGAACAAGAGTACTTTCTAGTTGATAAAAATTTTGTTGCACTACGACCTGATCTGATTATGACCGGTCGCACCTTAGTAGGCTCGGCTCCGGCACGCGGACAACAGCTTGAGGATCATTATTTCGGAGCTATTCCTTCGCGCGTAAAACAATTTATGCAGGAATCCGAATTTGAACTCTATAAATTAGGGGTACCGATCAAAACGCGTCATAACGAAGTAGCCCCGAGCCAATTCGAATTAGCTCCTATTTTTGAAGACATGAATATCGCCTCAGATCATAACTTGTTAACCATGGAAGTTTTAAAAAGAATCGCGCTCAAACACGGGATGGTTTGTTTGCTTCACGAAAAACCTTTTGCCGGTGTAAATGGTTCGGGAAAACATAACAACTGGTCGATGGCTAATGATAAAGGTGAAAATTTACTTGAGCCTGGTAATACTCCTCACCAGAATTTACGTTTCTTGGCTTGCTTGGCCATCACATTAAAAGCTGTTTATGATCACGCTGCCCCCTTGAGAGCCTCAATCGC
>JACMMZ010000157.1 GCA_014378775.1 Pseudobdellovibrionaceae bacterium | reverse complement strand
TTTTCGATACCTCAAAGTAGACGTTCAGCCAGTATCCCGAAGCTCTTAAAAATCCACGAGCCTCACCTAAGTATCCATCCACTGAGGACAACAATGCTGAGCAGTAAATATTTTCAGATCCTGGCCAACTACCCGCAATTTGTCTCTTAAACGCTATTTCTTTAACCTTTTCTTTGTCCTGAAGCAATACCAGTAAATCGATGTTTTTTTGGAGCAATGAGAACTGGCGATCTTCACCGGCCATCTCTTCACCCGCACGAATAGCCAATTTTGCCGCATCTTTGAAACGACGAAGCTTTAATGCAGCCTTAAATGCGAACTGCAGCCTGTAAACCCGCACACTTCTGGCATCTATCGGATTATCTAAAGGAAGGAAATCTTCTGATAACGCTATTGAGATTAATTTTTCATATTGTTCCGCTTGAAGGTAAAGTTGCGGCAACACCTGCGAAACGTAGGTGTAATTTGTCGCCAATGGTTCTAATAAAGCAATGTAGTTCTGGAAATTGCTTTTTGAGGCACAATACTTTTTTCGGAACCAGGTTTCAGTAGGTTCATCTCGAAACTGCACCGAGAGATCAGATATCCAGAGCGGTCTGCCTATGTCAGCTACAAAGCTTTTAACTGTAGTGACGTCTATGCCTGCTGCACGAGCAAGCACTTCAATTGGGATATGTGGCGAAAGGCTCGCGAGTCCCAAACAGATGGCGTTTACGTGGTCTTTAAATCCTAAGGGAGATAGTTCCTCAATTTTATTAACGGCCCGGGTAAGCTGAGCCTCGATTTGGTCTTCAACGGTTGTACCACCTGGTCCAAGGTTCATCAATAGTTCCGCGACCGAATCGGCTTCGAAGTCCAAGGCGTTGGCTTGAACGCGCGGATTTCCATTCGTGAGTCGGTGAAACTCTATGCCGTCTTGCTCTTGTGCATCAGAAAAATAATTTTTCAGGTTCTGAAGCGATTCCTCAGCATCGAATCCGACGAGTTCAAATGTTTGATGTGTAGCTGACGGCTGCAAAAGGGCCATTCTTTCTGTTCTGCACAAAAAGACCAGTCTACAGCCTTGGGGTATCTGTTCCCTTATCAATTCATGAACAAAACAGGTTTCATTGAATTCATTGGCCGCCATCTCAGCGTTATCCGCGGCGTCGATGAGGATTACCAACTTTGCATCAGGATTTGCCTGTTGCAGCGCCATTATAGCAGTACTTAATCGGGCCAAGAAATCGCGCATAATATCTCCGGCCAAAGTGGTGTTTTGCACCACTAAAGGATCGCATAGCCCATTAGCCGAAAGTTCATTTGAAATCTGCACCAGCGCAGTGCGATGCATGTGGCGTGTCGTGCTTCTGTTACGGTAGCTACCCGCTCCGAAGCAATCGTAAGCTATTCCAATTGAATCGTCCGGCAGGGCTTTTACGACTTGTCTCGCAAATACTGACTTACCGATGCCGCCCTCGGCATGAATAATCACTGGCGCAGTGGTTTCTAAGATATTATTGATCAAAACCTCGTGCTGGCCACGGACAATAGTTTTAGCTAATGACTCCCATTGGGCTTCGGCGGGATACATATCTAACTCCGACATGATACCGAACCTTCGTAAGACATCTTCTCTGACTACTCGACCGTCAGAGTTTGGCAGTACCTTTTCCTGAATTAACGTCGTCACGCTGTCAACGTACGCACTGTCGAAAGCTCCGGAAATTAACCTTGCCATCTCGACACGCAGTTCAGCATGTTGGCCCTCATAATCTGCTTCGCTATCTTCTAAATTTAGCTTAGAACAAAATTCCGAAAGCTTGTCGCCGTCGAAAGTGGTGTAAGTTTCCAGCGTTTTCTTAAAAAGTTTTCCGACCGCTTTACCGTCGCCCAGATTATTAAAGTTTTTCTTGACGTTGACATCTATTTTTCGGTTGGTGACGATCGTAAACGAAACTTGACGGCTCAGAATTTCGTCCTTGGCATAATGCTGTTCAAATCGCTTTGCAAACCCTTCAATTGTAGTTTTGAGATCACTCAGAATAAATGGCTTGTCTTTTAGTACGGTTGTATGTTTGAGCTGATAATATTTAATGCTGATTTCTTCTTCAGCGGTGCCATAAGACTCGGTAAGATCGATTACATATTCACCCGCTTTTTCTGTCTCGGGCGAACCTTCCACAGTTATCGAATACAACTTGGAATTCGGATAAATCAATTTTAGGCATCGTCGTGCAGCCCACCTGTAGTGGAATACGTCCCCGGCTCTTGAATATCCAACTAAGTCATTTGACATAAAAAATACTTTACTCTGTAAATATCGGAACTTTAAATATAATGCTTGCACCTTTTTTATCGCAACTACTTTAATCAAAAGATATCAATTTTAATTAGTTCGTAACTTTTTAAGATTCAGTCTTTTAAATTAAGTAAATTTGGATAATTAATTTAAACTCCGAATACTATGAAAACCTATCATGTTACAAAAACAGAAGACGGATGGCAGGGTAAAGCAGAAGGCGGTTCTCGCGCATCTGCCACCGGTGCCACGAAACAGGAAGTGACTCAGCGAACAATTGAAATCGCAAAAAATCAACCTGAGCCCATTTCAGTGCGAATCCACAAAATGGATGGCAAAATTCAGGAAGAAAGAACCTATCCGGGATCAGCCGATCCCAGTTCATCAAAAGGCTAATCAAAAAGCCGGTCGAATGGCTGGCTTTTTAAAATTACATTTATGAGCGCAGATAATTATATGGATGGCATGAGTTACGAAATGTTAATCCGCAGGGCATTCAATTGCCCATCGGGTTCAAAGCATAGCGCGCATCAGCAATTGATGCAAAATGCAATGACTATGGAGCATGGAAAAACCTATGCGAAGCATTTAGGGTCATTCAGCAAACAGTTCAATGAAGTGAAAGGCAATGTAGAAAAAGCACTTGCCAAATTAGGCGGCAACAAGGAGTTAACACATTTAAGCCCCTTTTTTAAACAGCAATCTGAAAAACTATTAGATGCAGATAATACTACCCAACTATTGGCTATCATTAAGAATGCGTTAGACAAAGTTCCAAGAGGTTCTTGATTTATGCGCTTATGATCAATGATATAAGATTCATAGAAATAAATGATTTCTGGTGCACATTAAGCGACCGCCTTTTCAGTGTCGATTGTAATATATTGCCACAGGACGTGCATTGTACGCTGGTATTTGATAAAGATTTACCTGACGTAAATTTTCATTTCACCAAGGACGCGCATAACCGGAATAGCAAACCCCAACTCAAGATTGTTATTATCGATAAGGAAACGTTATACAGGGTCGTCGAAAATACAATGCACCATTTCTTCATGAACCTGCTTGAACCTTTTGACATGGAAGGTTATAAGAAAAAATATGAAAACGAAGTAGGCTTCATTTCTTTAGATAACGTTGAAGATTCTGAACTGGGGAAAATGGTTGTAAAGGAGTTTGCCAAAAACTTCTCTGACATATCTATATTAAATCCCAAAGGCAATAAACTTCAAATTAAAGGGGATATAAATATCCGGCTTCAAAAATTTGCGACAACGGAAGGACTTCCCGAAAAAATTTACGAAGCCGCAGAATATATAGTTGAAGATTATGAAAAGCAAATCGACGGAGGAATGCTTTTAACGCACAATAGTATCAAGCCGATTCTGAGAATAAATGGTCATTGGTTCTCTATGAAACAATTAACCGCTTTCGACTTATTATGCTTCTTTGTATCTAGAAAAACAGCATACGCAATAATTTGTAGAGCTTATAATGCATTAGAAAAAATCAAATCTGCACAAAGTTATGACGATACTGAAAATGATAACTATCCAATAAGAAT
>JACMMZ010000156.1 GCA_014378775.1 Pseudobdellovibrionaceae bacterium | reverse complement strand
TGGAAATGACGCGATTAAAGAAAAATATTTACCAAAATTAGCCAAAAACTGGGTGGGGGCTTATTGCTTATCTGAATCCTCATCAGGATCAGACGCTTTTGCTTTGAAATGTCGTGCCGAGAAAAAAGATGGTAAGTGGATTTTAAATGGCAACAAGCTTTGGATCACTAACGGAAAAGAGGCCAGCTTCTTTATCGTGTTCGCTAATATAGATATGAGTAAAGGCTACAAAGGGATTACGGCTTTCATCGTAGAAAAAGATTTCAAAGGTTTCACGGTTGGTAAAAAAGAAGATAAATTAGGAATTCGCGCCAGCTCTACGTGCGAATTGATGTTTGAAAACTGTGAAGTTCCCGAAGCCAACGTTTTAGGTGAAATCGGTAAAGGTTATAAAATTGCTATTGAAACTTTAAACGAAGGTCGTATCGGGATTGGCGCACAAATGGTGGGGATTGCTCAAGGGGCTTACGAGGCCACTTTGAATTATATTAAAACGCGTGAACAATTTGGAAAAGCTATCGGACAATTTCAAGGCGTGCAATTTCAATTAGCGCAAATGCGAATTGAATTAGAGGCGGCGCGGCTGATGGTTTACAATGCGGCTCGTTTAAAAGATGCGGGCCTGGATTTTATTCAATCAGCGGCGATGGCCAAATATTATTCGTCTAAAGTCGCAGAAAAAGTCACATCTCAGGCGATTGATTTATTCGGTGGTAATGGATTCACGAAAGAATATCCAGTCGAAAAATTCTGGAGAGACGCCAAAATCGGTCAAATCTACGAAGGAACTTCGAACATGCAATTACAAACCATTGCCAAAATGGAAATGGATAAAGCTTAGTGTCCGTAATGATCACGGGAGCCAGTTCAGGCATCGGCGCCGCCACGGCGAAAGTGTTTGCTGGCCACGGACACGATCTTTTACTGCTGGGGCGAAATTCAGATCGGTTAGAACAAACGGCTTTAGCCTGTCGTAAAATCGATGCGAACATTCGAATAAAGATTTTAGCGCAGGATCTTAATGCTCTAGATCTTAAATTGGTTGAAGAGAAATTGAAAACGATTTCTCCGCTCGAAATTCTAGTAAATAATGCCGGAATCTACGAGCAAGCTTCGGTGGCCAAAACCTCATCAGAAATGTGGGAAAATTTATTTCACACCAATCTTTTATCAACGGTGAAGCTGACGCAATTTTGCTGGAATATTTTTGTGGAAAATAAAAAGGGATCGATTGTTAACGTTTCATCAACTTTAGCCATCAAGCCGATCGCCAATACCTCGGCCTATTCAGCGGTAAAAGCGGCTTTAACCAATTGGACGCTGTCTTTAGCGATCGAAGGCGCTCCGTTTAATATTCGGGCGAATTGTGTGAGCCCCGGAATTGTAGACACCCCGATTCATCCGTTTCATCATTACGATGAACCGGAAAAAAAAGCCGTGGAAGATAAAATCAATCGGTTCCAACTTTTAAAAAATATGGGAAAACCTGAAGATGTGGCTGAGAGTATTTATTTTCTGGCCAATGATAAATCCAAATTCATCACGGGAAGTAATCTGAACGTTGATGGTGGGATCAGTTTGAAATGAGTGATGAAAGCAAATTTATACGTTTGTCAAAGTTGATGTCGGAAAAGGGAATATCGTCTCGGCGTGAAGCCGATCAATTGATTTCACGCGGAATGGTTTTAGTTAACGGTGTGGCTGTCACGGAGCTCGGTACCAAAGTTGACCCGAAGAGCACCGTGACGCTAGCTTCAGAGGCCATGCAGGAACAAAAAGAGTTGATTACAATTATTTTAAATAAACCCATTGGTTACGTGTCGGCTCAGCCCGAACCAGGGTACGAGCCCGCCATCAGATTAATTTTACCGGACACACAATTTTTTGATGAAGAAAATCGGGATCACACCAATCAGTACAAAAATAGAAAATTAAAAATGGGCGATCTTAAAAATATCGCGGTCACCGGACGACTGGATATTGATTCTCAGGGATTGCTTATTTTTACCCAAGATGGAAGATTGGCTAAAAAAATTATTGGAGAGAATTCAAATTTAGAAAAAGAATACATTGTGCGCGTGCAATACCAATTTCAAAATTCTCCGAAAGCTATGTTTCCTGTCGATAAACTAAAGCTTTTGAATCATGGTTTAGAAATTGACGGCGAAAAATTAAAACCGGCCAAAGTGGAATGGATTAACGATGATCAACTTCGGTTCATCCTTAAACAAGGCAAAAAACGCCAGATTCGAAAAATGTGTGAACAAGTTGAACTTAAAGTGATCGGACTTAAAAGAGTTCGCGTCGGAAATTTAAAATTAGGAAAACTACCCGAAGGTCAGTGGCGCTTTTTAGATTCGAACGAAAATATATAAAAATTAATCCAGTGGAATCGATAGGCCAGATTTAACCGCGTGGTTGATACTGCCGCCGGAGAATCCATCGCCAGCTAAGACAATCTGAGAATTTAATTTCACATATCCGCAGGTTAACGGATTGATGGGATGACTGTAACGCCATTTTTTAAGTTGAGATTTTAATATCACGGCATCAAGTTTTGATCCATTCAACATTAAATATTTTTGTAAAAAAACAGTAATCAATACCAAGTTTTTCTCATCGCTGCTGTTGAAATTTTCAAGACTCCAATCAGGCGTCATGGCAACCGTCAAAGTTGGACTATTTTTTTCAAATTTAGTGTTTTGCTGACTGACTGAAAAAATTGTATCCGATATTTTTTCTTGATATGGAAGAAGCTGGTAATCAGACAAATCTTCTAATTCGAATAACGCGACTAAAGCGTGAGCGTATTTGACGTCTTTAATATTTTGTGGAATCTCAAATCCTGAACGTTCTAATAAAATTACCGCCTGCGGCAATGGAGCTGTAATAAAAAGTTTCTGGCATTTAATAACCGATTGATCCGTGCAAGTTAATATGACTAAATTATTTTCAATTTTTATGAGCGCTATTTCACGGCTCAAATCGACAGATTTTCCATCAGCTAAAAACTTAGCGAGCCCCGTCATACCTTTTTGTGAAGTTTGGTATTGAACTTCATTTAACGTAAACCAATTCTTCACCAAGCCGCAAGACATCCACATTTGATCAAATGCAAGTTCATGTTTTGGTGAAATTTTATAAAACTGAGCTCCGTGATCGTAAATATTTTCACCGTCACGCCGTGTCGCCAAGCGTCCGCCAATACCCCGGGATTTTTCTACCACAAGAAAATTATTTGTTTTTTTTGATAGTCTGTGTGCCAAAGTTAATCCCGAAATGCCTGCACCAAGGATAACGGCTTCGAATATTTGATCAGGGTTTGAAACATTGAGATTTAACGTCATAAGGTAATGAGAAATTATCACTGGTGAGAAATTAAGGCAAATAAAAGTGTGATATTTCTTTTTCTTTAAAAAAATTCTATTTAGCTAAATAAACCCATGATCCGTGAACCGTGTTGTAGGAATGTCCAGGAACGGCTGCATGGGTCACGTTAACTCGAGAGTTAAACAAAACGGTCGTCCCCGATCGCATGTAAACGTCTTCGATTTCTAGGCCACAAACAAAAACTGTTCCGGCTTGTTTACTTTGATCTAATTTGAGTAATTTTTTATTTCCGTTTGTACTGTAAATAAATATATCGCCCTTTTCGACAAAAATTGATTGTGACGACTGCATTTTTCCAATATCAATTTTGTTTTTATATTTTGTCGCGTAATATTCGCAAGGCAATTTTTGGGCATAACAACCGAGTGTTTCAAATGGTACGTTTGATGTTGTAGTGTTAATAACTACGGTTTGTTCCTGGTTGGAATTACTGGACATATCTCCCGAATTCACGTCGTTTAAGACGGATTTCTGCGGGGCAACTTCGCTATCTCCTGCAGAAAACTTGGTTTTGCTACAAGACTGAAATAGGACCGCACTCAAAATAACTAAAATAAAACTTTTATTTAATTTCATAATCCCTCGGTTACTTATTACTTATTCAATATTTGTGCTTACTCAAAACCAACTTGATTGATTTCAAACTAGAAAGTGATTAGCGTTTAACCGGGTGTCAAAAAAGTTTTAGTCACTAGTTTAATTGTATTACTTTGAAACGGTATTTTAAATATGATTTTGTCATGATGAAAAAGCCAGTTTAGCGTCAAAAATAAAAAATATTAATTCACGTGAAAAGCTATGACTGAATAACTATAGGATTTCATAACGCCTGCATCATTGATATTAGAAACGGTAATCTGAAAAGTCGTTTCCTGCAATATAGTCGCTGCACTCACCCCTTCGGCTCTCCAAACCAAAGTCTCTGAGCCGTAACCCGGGTAATAAGGTTCCATCACGATGGGAACGTTTTGACCCGTCGTCATATTTTTCATGCTCACCGCGGCTTGGGCTATATTTCCTAAGGTTACGCTGGAAAATGACCACCGCTTCGATGTGGGCATTAACTCAATCGGATAAAAACCGGCCGAGGGCCATGCCACAAATTTTAATCCCGCCGGAACACTGTTGTTGGCCGTAAAAAAAACACCCAAAGAATTTGAATTTGGCGTGTCGCCGGTCGAAAATTTTGATTGGGGCGGATACAGGATCCATCTTCGGTGGCCCGCCGGAGAATTTGCTCCGCCAGGATCGTCCATATACATATCAATCGCTTTCCGACCCATCACTCCTAAAGTTAAATTAGAAGAACTCGCACCGGCCGCGCCTTCGGCCGAATAACAAATCCAATTACTAGGCGGATTATGACTTAAACTATGATTCGCATCCATGATCAGTGCCGCTTTGTTATTTTTAAATTGGTTTGCAAATAGCACAGCAGAATTAAGACCCGCCAGTGCTCGGTAAAAATTAATGCGGTCAATCACCGATTGTTGAAACTCGATGGATGTTGTGCCGGCGTTGCACAAGGCCACGTTTCCGTTAAAATCTAAATTGACGCTTGGTTTAAGATACCAGTTGTTAAAGGCTTGGATCACATCCTGTCGATTTTTCTTGTCGATCAATCCTGAGCCCGAAGAATCGAGCACGCTGGCTGACCCCGCACTCAGTGGAAGAGATCCTGACTTGAGCGGATTGCAACTCCATATAAAAATTAACAGGACAAAAAATATTTTATTCATCTTTGCCCTGTTTCAATTACGGAACGACCGAAACTTGTTTTATATCGCTGGTAGTTGTATTTCCGCCGGTGTTTGTCACGATGGCCGTCACGTTAAGAATAGAACCTACTGGGTCTTTAATTCGTTTAGAGCAGATATAAGTTTTTCCATTCACAGCACTTGTGAAAGTACACGTCAGCTGGTTATTGATGTAAACTTGAACTGTTCCTAATGAAAAGTTTCCGCTGGGTGTGGCTTGGAGGGAGAGTGACTTTAATCGACTCACGCTGCTGGGAACCGACACTAAAATCTGCGAGTAATTTTGAGTTACGGTTTGAACTTGAATTGATATGTTAGCACTTGTCGACCCTGAAGTATTGGTTGCGGTGACCGTGTAGCTCATTACAGCTTGTGCAGCAGACGGCGTTCCCGAAATCACACCGGTTTGAACGTTGAGTGAAAGTCCTAATGGTAACGCCGGAGTGATTGAATAAGAATCGACTGCTCCGCCGCTTGAACTCGGCGAGTTCGGTGTGATCGCTGCGCCTGCGTTATACGAGGCCGCGGGCACTGAATAACTTAACTGAGTCGGAACCGCCACCACAACTCCAGCCGTGTTATACGATCCCGTCACTTGATACTGACCATTACTTCCGTAACTGGAATATCCAGTGGCATAATTGTCGATCACCGAATTATTTAAATAACCACTTGGTAAAATTCGCAGGTAATATGTACCGCTGGCGAGTTGAGCGTTATCGTAACTGACAAAATTAATTGAAGCCGGATTGGCATCGAGCGCCGGTAATCCGGAAACAGGATCGATAACTAAAGCTCCGCCAGCATC
>JACMMZ010000155.1 GCA_014378775.1 Pseudobdellovibrionaceae bacterium | reverse complement strand
TCAAGAGGCTGGGAGCCACCAACAGCATCGTCATGGGAAATGGTATTCAAGTCATTTTCGGTACACGATCGGAAAATATCAAAAATCAGCTTGAGCAATATCTCAAAAATCCCGCTCCGATGAGCTTTAAAACATCGTCTGAAAATCATCCTGTTGTTTTGATCAAAAATTCGCAGCTCGTTCAACTTTTTGGCGGTTTTGAAAATATTATGGAAAGTTATCTGGTTGCCAATACACGGATCACCTTAAAAATACGTGCTGATCAAAAGGTTGACTTTAATCAGTTAAAATATTTCGGTGAAAAAATGAATCTGATGATAGAAAAATATCCTAACGGTATTTTTCATGTGATCGCGGGTCAAAATTTCGATGAATTGAAAAAACTTATCTAACAATTTTTTTAAAGACTATTTCGCGCGCTCGATTCGCTTTTAAAACCGACGCGTAACTCCAAGTTAAATCGCGGGCTCCCACCATGTGACCTGAATCACGGTCCATTTGCTCGGATAAAGAGTAATCTGAATTAGCGTGCAGTTGAACTCGTCTAAAAAACTGATCGCCTTTATCGAAAGCTTCTACCGCTTTTTGCATATGTCCTTGATCATTATGAAACTTCGCTAATTTGTAATAAGCCTCGGCGACTGCCATTGTACCTAGGACCCAGGGATTTGCGCGGCTTGAACCCGCTCCATCATACACATCTTCCGGATAGCGGCCGATCGCCGTCCCGGGCCGATTCGAATCTTGATTAATGGGGTACAATTTTTGAAATCTTTCAATGAGCACATTCAAAGTTTTTTGAATCTGTAAATGCTCTATCGGAACAAAAGCATTTCTATCCGGCGATCTTAAAACCGCTAAAATCACCGCGACATCTAAACCTGATTGTTTTGCCTTTAAGCCTTCACTGTAATGTTGAGACACGGGAATATAATCAAATCCGGGATCCATAAAAGAATTCAACTGCGTGGTTAAAGCACTGGCTTGCTTGAGATACCAATCACTGGCTGCATAATCCTGGAGTCGTTGAGCTAAGGTAGCCCCTTCCAGTAAAGCGGCTCTTTGTACGATTTTCGTAAAGAAATGATCGGCACGGACTTCTTCCCAAAGATCGTAAGATGATAAATTCCAGTTGCGAGAGACATATTCGAGATCGGCTTTGATCAAAGAATTGAAATCAAGTGGATTGTACATCTGAGCCTTGACGTAAGCCGTAGCCCCTTCATCTAATTTTAAATGAGCCCATCGAATCAGAGTCAGGGAACGAAGTGCGGGCCCGTCGGTTTGCGGTCTTCCCCAGGATAGTCCAAAACTTTTTCCATCGACGTAAAATTTGGGTTCACCTAATCCGGTTAAAGTTTGAGTTTCCTGATTTTTTTTAGAGAAAGAAATATAGTTATTTATCTTATTTTGAATAAACGCCTGACTGTGATTGGTATTTTTCTGCTGATAAAAATCTACTACAGTATCCATCACTAAAGCCGCATCACGCACCCAATGATAATAGTAATCGGGGTAAGACTTTGAAGGGCTCGCCACAACTGCACCTTTTGCCGTGTCAGTAAAGGACATCGACGCGAAAACTTTGTCGACGGAAGCCTGAACCTGTTGCGCTCGCCAAATTTCGAAATCGATTTTTGTCTTTGAAAAGCTCGCGCTTGACAGCAGAAAGCATCCCAAAAAGATTGAAAAAGAATACTTTTGAGATTTCATTTTAAAAGCTCTTCAGCCGCTTTTTCGATGGCTGTTGAATCAATTCCGTGCTTACGATAAAGTTCAATCGCATTGTAAGCACTTTGTCCGAATTCTCCGCGCACCCCCAAGGATTTAATCGCCATCGGAGAACCGGCTAAGCTCAGTTGATGGGAAACAAAAGCACCAAGACCCAAAAGGACTTGGTGATCTTCCACCGTCACAATGCGGCCTTCGCATTTTTTCAACTGCGCTTGAAGAGCCGCCACGTTTATTTTATTCAAAGAATGAATGTTGACGACAATACTTCCGATGGATTTTTGAGCTAAGGCTTCGCTGGCTTTGATGGCTTCACCCACTAACGATCCCGTGGTCACGATCAGCACATTTTTTGCACCCACCATATGAGACCGGATCACCTGCGGTTCGGATAATTTGTATTCTAATTTATTTTTTTCGGTCGAATAGGTTTTCGGAAAATTTTCACGGCCTAAAAATAAAATCGACGAGTGCGGTGTTTTCCCCAGTGCTCTCGCTGTAATAAAATTTTCAAAAATTTGATTCAGAAGTTGTTCGGCCTCTTCGCTGGTAGACAATGAATACAGATCAACATGCGGAATGGTGGCCAGCATGGCCATATAACTTAACGCCTGATGAGACGCCCCGTCCGCTGCATCCTGAAATCCAGTATGAGAGAAGATAGCCACAATCGGCGCTTGGGATAAAGACGCCATCGTCAGCGGAAGCGCACCCTTGGTGACACCAAATTGCGCGAACGTATCGACCACCGGAATAAAACCTTGCTTTGATAAACCCGCGGCCACCGAAATCATATTACTTTCCGCCACCCCAACATCTAAAGATTGAAGCGGAAATTCTTTTCTAAAATCAGCTACGCCGGTAGATCCCGGCAAATCCGAAGTCACTGATACAATCGGTTTTCCATTTTTTGCCGCGGTGATCATCGCTTTTGAAATTCCTTTTTGGATTTTCTCTCCAGTGTCAGGAATAGCATTCGTTTTAAGTTTCATTTCGAGCTGATTCAATTCCGTAATCCATTCCGTGAATAGCTTAGGCATAGGCTCGGATCCCAAAATTTCTTGCACGAATGCGGTCAGCTCTGACGATGACTTACAGGGAAATCCGTGACCACCGCTGGCGGATTCGGCGGTTTTCCGAGTTCCAATACCTTTGATTGTTTTAGCCCAGACAGCTACGGGCTGCGATGGGTTTTCGCGGGCCATCGCAATCGCCAGCGATAAGTGGTTGGCGCAATCTTCTAGGTTGTTGCCGTTTTCTAATCGCATCACTTTCCATCCTAAATTTTCTAAGGAAGAAAACGTGGCGTTCATGCTGAACGAATCCGTATCAATGCGGCCAGATAATTTTGTATTATTATCACTGATTAATAAAACATAAGGAGATAATTTTCCCATTTTGGCTAATCCAGGAATAGCGGCTAAAGCTTCTTTGGCTTCGCCTTCCATGGCAGCGCCATCAGACAAAGTGCAAATAGTTGTACGGTAAGTTCCCGCCATTTTTTCTGCTAAAGCTAAACCTTGAGATTGCGGAAGCGCTGAACCTAATGGTCCGTTAGAAACGTAAACGCCTTCGGGAAATAAATGGGATTCGCCGTGGCCCGATAACCGAGAATCGATAGAGCGAAATCCTTTAAGGGAATTAAAATTAAGGCCCGCCATTTGATAATTAGCTTTAATGGCATAGAGTCCATTTTCGCAGTGACCCGCATCGTTTACGAAGTGATACATATCAAACCATTGTTTTTTATTTTTACCCGCGTCCGCAAACATAATTGCGTGGGCTGCTGACCAAAGTTCACTCAGCGCGGCCGGGCCACCGTAGTGGCAAGCTGCTCCGCCTAGCACCGCATTCATATCCATCAAAGCCACCAGAGCACGAATTGAATCGGGATCAGACAAATAGAGCTCTTCGGCCGGACCGTTCAAAAATTTTTTGATCTGAACCTTTTTTGAAAAGTGCGGTCGGGATGTTCCATTGACCAGCGGCGCTCCGGCTAAGTGATTTTTAACTTGAAGTGGTTTGATTTGTGTCATACTTATTTTTTATGTCATCTCTATTATCAATACAAGAAATTAGATCTTTACCTAAAATAGACCTTCACCGCCATCTCGACTGCTCGATGCGCTGGAGCACCATGCTTGAAATTGCATCAACATTAAAGATGGATTTTCCGGCCTCTCCTCGAGCTCAATATGATCACTTTCTCGTGACTCAACCGATGAATAATCTAGAGCAAGTCCTTAATAAATTTTTAACCTCGCAAAAACTCCTCGGATCAATCGAAATTTTAGAGCGCTTAGGTTTTGAGGCCTGCGAAGATGCCTTCAATGACGGAGTTCGCATCTTAGAGCTTCGCTACGCTCCAACCTACATCGCTGCCGGACATCCTCATTTGAACTTTGAAAGCATTCACTCCGCTTTACTCAAAGGTATTCATCGAGCCCAGCAAAAATTTTCCATTGCAGTTGGATTAATTTGTATTATTCAACGAAATCTTCCTTTCGAAAATGCGGCTTTGGTAACTGACTTTGCCATAGAGAATAAAAAAACTTTTCTGGCTCTCGATTTAGCCGATAACGAAGATGGATTTGAACCTAAAAAATTTGCGTCTCTTTTTCAAAAAGCAAAATCAGCGGGATTACAAATAACGGTTCATTCCGGCGAATCTCCGTCTTCTTTAGCCGGCCGCTGGGTACGTGATTCGGTAGAAATATTAGGAGCTTCGCGAATCGGCCACGGCGTACAGTCTATCCATTTTCCCGACGTGATTCAGTTATTAAAAGAAAAAAATGTTCTACTTGAGATCTGTCCCTACAGTAATTATCTCACGCAGGCTTTCAAAACCTATAAAGAACATCCCCTTAAAAAACTTAAAGATTTAGGTGTGGCCGTGGCTATTAGCTCCGACGATCCGGGTATGTTTGCTTCGGTGTTAAGTGATGATTACCTGATTGCTCAGAATGAATTAGGTTTTTCTTTACAAGATTTTCAAGACTGCAATCAGTCAGCATTTCAACACAGCTTTATCTCTCTGGCTGAAAAACAACGCGTTTGGAGATTGTGATGGATTTTTTTTCTGAAATTGAACCGTTTAAAAAAGAATTTTTAAAAGTTTCTGAAATTCACTCTTTGTATGTCGAACAATGTGGAAATCCTACGGGAAAACCCATCATTTTTCTGCACGGCGGACCTGGTGGCGGAACTTATCCTGATCTGCGCCGCTATTTCGACCCCAAATATTATCACATAATTCTTTTTGACCAGCGTGGTTCAGGGCTATCCACTCCTCCAGCGGAACTCAAAGAAAATACGACTTGGGATTTGGTGGCAGACATCGAAAAAATAAGAACTCATTTGCAAATTGAGACCTGGCATGTCTTTGGCGGAAGTTGGGGATCAACATTAGCTTTAGCCTACGCAGAAACTTATCCTTCACGGGTCACAGGATTAATTTTGCGTGGAATTTTTCTTTGCCGTCCCTCAGAAATTAAATGGTTCTATCAAGAAGGTGCTTCGCAGATTTTTCCGGATGTGTGGGAAAGTTTTTTCAATCACATTCCTCCTGAAGAAAGGGATAATCTCGTTCAAGCTTATTACAAACGTTTGACGGATAAAAATAATGACGTCCGTTTAGCGGCAGCAAAAATTTGGAGTAAATGGGAAGCGGCCACCTCGCGATTAATCGTTGATCCCAGCGCCATCGATGATTTTGATAACCCGACTTTAGCGTTACAATTTGCACGAATCGAATGTCATTACTTTATCAACAACGCTTTTTTCAAAACCGACAACTGGTTGATTGAAAACATACAAACGATCAAACATATTCCCTGCACCATCATTCAAGGTCGCTACGATGTGGTGTGCCCGGTGCGAAGCGCCTGGGATCTGCATCGCGCATGGCCCGAAGCCACCTTGAAAATTGTACCAGACGCGGGACACTCTGCTGGCGAAGTAGGCATTCGCTCTGCTTTAATTGAAGCAACTGAAAGCTTTAAGACCAAAGGGTAAATCTCAAATCATTGAAATTATTAAGATTTTCATCCAAAAATCGTCTAAACTTTTGACATAAAAATTTTTTATGGCTGATATTTTTACATATGAATTGAGCATGGTTCCAAAATGGGTTTAATTGCCTTCAGCGGCGAATCGAAAGTTTGCCAAAGAGACAACGATGTCTCTTAAATCTAGGGGGAAATATGAAAGTAACAAAGACACAGCTCAATACTCTGACTCTGGCAGCCACTTTGATTTTCACTGTTTTTTACACCAGCTGTGCGCCACAAGCTCATAATTCTCAAGCGACCAATGACAGCGAAATTTCTTCGCAAGATTCTTCTCATATTGTTGGTGGCATAAATGCGTCGACTACATTTCAAAAAGAAAACGGAATCGTCGCTTTAGCGATTACTTCATCGGGAATGTCAGGTGGTCTTTCAATTTGCACGGGCACTCTCATTGCTAAGCGAATTGTTTTGACTGCGGCTCACTGCTTACAAGCAGCTCCCATGACCAAGATTTCAAAAATCGAAGTGTACTTTATTAATAATATTCAAAGGAGTTTGAATATTGGAAATGCGCAGAATTCTATTCTTGCGGATAAGATGGCCCCGCACGCCGACTTCCTAAAAGATGTCACTGAAGAAACGGTCAATTTAAAAGGCTGGAATGACATTGCTTTGATCCGTTTAAAATCAGACGCGCCAGCCACTTTTAAAATGGCACAGCTGCCGCAAGCTTCTCAAGCGCTTGCAGTCGTCGAATCTGATAAAGTTATTCTTTCGGGTTTCGGTATCGCTTCCCCGATTGTGAATAAATCTGAAACAAATACGCAAACCGGCAAAGTTGAAATTGTTGGGGTTCCTGAAAAATCCGAGACAGCAGGGATTTTACGAAAAATTGAAGGTATTCCGGTTTTAAAAGAACTGAATGCTGATGAAATTCTTCTCGATCAAACAAATTCTACGGGAGCATGCCACGGAGACTCCGGCGGTCCTGCATTTGTAAAACAATCTAATGGCTCTTTAGTTCAAGTCGGTATCACCAGCCGTGGAACTAATTCAATTGGCAACTGCAACGAGAAAGCGATCTACACTCGAGTATCGTCTCATTTAGCTTGGATCGAAAAAACTAAGAATTCTTTGATCTCAGCCAAATAGACTATTTTAATTTAGTAAAGCCTGAATGGTTTTGGATAATTTCTCGGGATTATCAAATAAAATCCGGTGGCTTGATGGAATCCTCTTGTAATCTAAGAGGATTTTTTTTTGCTTTAAATTCTCAGCGATTTGAAGAAACTTCAGATCTTGATCACCGACGATCCATGTGAGTCGATCTTGATTTTGACGAATCAAATTTGAATAGTTTTTCTGCCGTCCGAGCGAATAGTCATCTAATGCAGAAACTAAGCGATTTCGATTAAAGTCCACTTCACACCGGAATTTTAATTTGGATTCTTTTAATACATCCTGGGCATTCCAAAGTTCTAAAAACCTTTCCCACGATTGCTTTTGAAGATTGTCGATCCACTTTTGATCATGTAACCTTCGATTTTCTTTTTCTAATTCACTCATTAATCCTGGATGAGTCGAAATAAAAACGTAATGATCAAATAAATTTGGAAGAGCTTCCAAAAGCCTTAAGCCAATCCGCCCACCTAAAGAATATCCGACGAAGATTTTTTTAAGGCCCGCGCTTTTTTTGGCCTGGTTTTCGATGCTCTCGATAAAATATTTTAAATCGAGATCAGAAAATATCTCGTTAGAAAAATAACTTGGACAAACTATTTGATGAGACTGCTCTAAATTTTTAAAAGTATCTTGCCAGTCTGATCCTTCACCCAAAAATCCATGCAAAGCATAAATTAAATAAGAGTTATCACCTAATGCTTGCACGCAAAATCCCACTCCACCCAAAACTGAGCAGATTGATTATTGTCCGGCGCCAGTTCAATGATCAATCGATTTTTATCAAGTCGCTTTAGTTCATCAAATTCATTTTGCTTGGCAATGTACATATAATCCCAGCCCCACAATTTGGCCCAGCCCGCAAAATCGACCGCTTGTGCATTGAGATATTTTTGATTTTCGAATAAACGATTAAAAATCTTTCCCCCGGAATTGTTCATCACCACAATTCTTTTTTTGTTTCGATCTGACTGAGCTAAACCCAATGAAGGTAAATCATACAGCGCCGTCAGATCCCCAACCAGGCACCAAGAAACGGGAAGCTCTGTAGACCAACCTAAATAAGACGAAATCTGCCCGTCGATGCCATTGGCACCTCGATTGGCGAAAACAGCTTGTTCATTTTGAATGGTAGTTGAAAATAAATCCCATTCACGAATGGGTAAGGAATTACCAATGTACAATGGCGCTTGATTCACCACCTGAGATAATTTTTGAATGTAAGCTGCTTCCGAACCGGCATATTTTTCAAGGATATTTTGTTTGAAGATTTCAAGTTGCTGATTGCGTTGATGGATAAACCCAGCTTGTTCTTGGTGTACAATTTGAACCGCATCAAGCTGTGCGATCGGATAATTAGCCGACTGGCGTGAAAGTCCGGAAAACGAACGATCAGAAAAATTCGAAACAGGTAGATCAATATACTTATTTTCTAAATCACGCCACAATCGAGCAGTAGGAATTCCGCCGATGCGAATGATGGATTGAAAATTATATTTTTGTTGAACCTCAGAAAATCCTTCAAGATTATTAAGCTGATACATTTTTAAATCTTCTCGATTCATCAGTCCGCTTAAAAATTCGGGATAGAAAAAAAGATTATGTTGCTTGATAAAATCAGCGATGAGTGCGCGCTCACTGGGTCGAATTTCAGACACAATCACTAAGGCATTCAAGCAGGTGATGGCTTTTACGGGTTTCGGCTCGACGTAAATGCGCTCAATTTTTACGTCGACGGCATTGGCCCCACTAAAATCAGTGTCGATAAGTGGTTCATCAAAACAAATATTGAAATGCATAGGCTTTTGACCCGTGCATTTAAAAGAGAAATCCGTTTGAAAAATATCCCAATCCAGCGAAGCTTCGACGTAATTTTGGAAAAATTGCGCTTGCTCGATCGCCTGAGGTGCGCCCGAGCCGCGGTAGGATTTGGGCCGATCAGCGGTGACGACAATCAAGGGAATATTTTGGTAAAAGGCTTCAATGACGGCGGGGAAAAGTTCC
>JACMMZ010000017.1 GCA_014378775.1 Pseudobdellovibrionaceae bacterium | reverse complement strand
TTTTATCTATTCCACACACAACCGTTGTTTCAAAATTTGAATCGACTGCAGAAAATATCACGGTTGAACGTGATGTTGAGGGTGGAGCTAAAGAAATTGTACAGATGATGACGCCGGCATTGGTTGCAGCAAACAAAGGTCTTAATATGCCTAGGTATGCAAGCCTTCCGGGAATCATGAAAGCCAAGAAAAAAATTATTAAAGAAATTGAAGCCGCGGCTAACACTTCTCAAGTTAAGTTTTCCGGATTTTCGTTTCCAGCCGACAAAGCTCCGGTTAAATTACTTACAGGCGATGCCGCTCACCAAACTCAGGAACTCATCAAACTTCTTCGCGATGAAGCGAAAGTTTTATAAGGAATATTATGTCAAAAATTTTAGTCTTCGCTGAATTTCAAAATAATAAATTAAAACGTAGCTCTCAAGAATTATTACAATTCGCGGCCAAACAAGGATCACCAGTAGTGGCTCTGGCCTTAGGGTCACAGTCAGCAGCCGGGAAAGATTCTTTAGCTCATAACGGCGCTCAGGAAATTATTTTTTCAGGGTCAACTGATTTCGATCAGTACAATCCTGAATTTTTCTCAAGTATTGTTTCAGAACAAATTGAAAAGTCAGAGGCGACAATTATTTTAGCTAGTGCTAGCTCGTTAGCAAAAGATTTATTTCCTCGTGTGGCTGCAAAAATTACGGCAGGAATTGTTTCGGATGGAACTGAGTTAACTATTTCCGGGGGGATTGCTCAAGTCAAAAAACCTCTTTATTCGGGTAAATGTTTTGCTCAAGCTCAGTTTGAAAATTGTAAATACCAAATTGTTCTTATGCGTGCGAATCAAATGATTGTTGGTCCTGCGGATACTTCAAAAACGGCAACAGCAACAGAAATTACCTTTACAAAACCAAGTTTGAAAACATTGATTAAACAAATTGTTAAGGGAACTTCAGAAAAATTAGATTTAACCGAAGCCAATATTATTATCTCGGGCGGGCGTGGATTAAAAGACGCTGAACAATTTAAACTGATTCAACCTTTGGCGGATGTGCTCGGGGCAACGGTCGGAGCAACGCGTGCCGTGGTCGACGCGGGCTGGGTACCCCATTCAATGCAAGTTGGTCAAACTGGTAAAACGGTAGCTCCAACGTTGTATATCGCTGTTGGAATTTCCGGAGCTATTCAACATATCGCCGGCATGAGCGGAGCTAAAGTGATCGTAGCGATTAATAGCGATGCTAATGCTCCTATTTTCCAAAAAGCGACTTATGGAATTGTGGGCGACGCGTTTGAAATTTTACCTTTACTAACTGAAGAATTTAAAAAAGTTTTACAACACTAGTGAATAAAATAAGAGGACTCGTTTTAGGATTTATCGTTTGGATAATTTATAAAATTATTTCCTCAACCTGGCGGCTGAAAATTTCAGAACCACCCGAAATGCTCCAGGATCTTAAACTTAAAAAAGGCTTGATCTTGGCTCATTTTCACGGCGATGAAATCGCCCTGATCTCGCTGACAAAAAGATATAAAATAGCGACTATGACATCCACCAGTAAAGATGGTGAAATCATGAATACCACTCTTCATTTGCTCGGCGCTAAAACTTCGCGGGGATCATCAACTCGCGGAGGCATCGGCGCACTTAAAGGTTTAATCCGTTTATGTAAAGAAGGCTTAAGCGCAAGCTTTGCGGTGGATGGGCCCAAGGGCCCTTTGCATGAAGTTAAAGCCGGAGTTTTCGAATTTTCGCGAGTGACCAGGGCAAATATTTACGCATGCGGAGTAAATTGTGACCGAGCTTGGAATTTCCCTAAATCATGGAATAAAACTTATTTTCCGAAACCCTTTGCTCGGCTCAACATTGTTTGGCTCGGTCCAACGTTAGCCATCAATAAGGACCTGGATCCAAGGTCTCCTGATTTAGCAAAAGCCCTGAGAATTCAACTTTTTGATGCGCGTCGTAATGCAGGCAATTTTATTGCTGATATGGTCTCGCAGTCTTAACATTTAGATCGTGTCGTTTGTGAGTTAAACCTAAGGATGGAGTTCGCTATGAAATGGATTTTTGTCAGTTTGTTATCAATACTTTTGTCTTTGAACGTTTCGGCGCAGAAACCAACTGATGTAGTTGCGATAATTGGCGCTCAGAAAATAACTTTAGAACAGTTCAACAAAAAATATGCTGAAGTGTTGTCTCAAGTTAGCGTTAATCCTCCTAGTCGAAAAGTTTTTCTTGAAGACATCGTTCGTTACGAGCTCGGTGTTCAGCAGGCGAAAAAAATGAATCTAGAAAAAGATCCTTTGGTTGCCGATCGCATCAACCAAGAAATGTATAAAGGCCTCTTGGAAAAAGAATTGGGCAAAAAAGTTCAAAACATTAAAGTCTCTGACGAAGAAATGAAAACGTGGTACGCTAAAAATCCACAGATCCGTTTGTCGGTTCTTATTATCGAAGTAAAACCCGGCGCTACCGCTGAACAAAGAGCCGAAGCGAAAAAGCGCGCATTGGAGATTTTATCTGAAGTTAAAAAATCAAAACGTCCGTTTGAAGAATTGGTCCGTTTGTATTCCGATGATACCACCACTAAAAACATTGGCGGAGATGTCGGGTGGCAATCGCGGATCACTTTAAATCCGTCATATTACGACGCCGCGATCGAACTTAAGCTCAATTCAATGACTCAAGATTTAGTTGAAACAGCTTTTGGTTTTCACATCATAAAATTAACCGGCAAACATAGCTTTGAAGAGGCTCCAAAGCGTGAAATCCGTATGGCTGTTTTTGATGACAAAAGAAAAGTTTTATTCGACGAATATTTTTCAACTTTGAAAAAAACTTCAAAAATTCAGACTAACCCTAAACTTGTTGAATAATTTCAGTTAGGTCAGTTATGAACTTTTTCTCTAATCTCTTAAAATCATTCGTTTTGATAACCCTGGTTGCGGTGGGAACATCGTTCAACGCTGAGGCTAAAGAGTTGGTGAATAGAATTATTGCCATCGTAAATTCTGAACCTATCTTGCAATCTGAATTGAACAACTTCCCACGGCGCTTAAAACAAGAGGGAGCCATTGATGATTCGTTAGTTTTAGACGAAGCTCCGCTCAGCGTTCTTAAAGCGGATTCGCAAAAACAATTAGATTATTTGATTCGCGAAAAAATGATTCAGTCCGAAGTTAAAAAATTAAATCTCAGCGTATCTGATGAACGGGTGAATAGCGAAATGACGACTTTGGCAACTCGCAACCGCATGAATAAAACACAACTTAATGAGTTCATTAAAAAACAAGGCTATTCAACAAACGAATACCGTGAAAATTTAAAAAATCGTCTAGAACGCCAAGCGTTTTACGAAGCCGAAGTTATTTCCAAGCTTCGCATCACCGATGAAGATGCTTATAATGAATTCCGGCAAAAAAATCCTAGCTACGTTCCCAGTTTAAATGAATACACCCTGGCTCAAATTCTTGTTCCGTCTAAAAAAATCGGCGAAGCAGCAGCTATGGAAAAAGCGATCGCGATGAAAAAGCGAATGAGCGGCCAAGAATCATTTGAATCCGTAGCTAACGCCTACAATGAAGGTTCCGGCGCAGCTAAAGACGGGGTCTTGGGGACTTTTAAGGCCGGCGAATTTAATCGTGAAATCGAAGCCGAAATAGCTCGTTTATCCGAAGGCGAAGTTTCGAATCCGATTCAAACAAAACAAGGTGTACATATTGTTAAGGTTTTAAATAAAAAAAATTCTCAAGATCCCCAATTTTTAAAAATCAAAGATCAAATCAAGTCCTTCTTAGTTGAGAAAAATTTCAAGCGCCAACTTAAAAACTGGTTTGAATCAAAGAAACAAGATTCTTACATTAAAATTCTGTAATTAAGATTAAACAAAAGAGGTCATCTGTGATCATGGAACCAATTATTTTCCGAGAATATGATATCCGCGGCGTTTACAATCAACAGTTTGATGATGAATTTGCCTATCACCTCGGAAAATCACTTTGTTCTTTCATCCATAAAAAAACGAATAAGAAAAATCTACGATTATCCTTAGGCCACGATGCAAGAACTTCCTGCGGGCCTCTCATGGCAGCTTTACAAAAAGGTTTTATGGAATCCGGCTCACATGTGTACATGCTGGGGCTGGTGACCTCACCGATTAGTTATTATTCAACTTTTGATCTCAATTTAGATGGCGCCATCATGGTAACGGGTAGTCATAATCCGCCCGAATATAATGGTTTTAAAATTTCGGTGGGAACGACGACGATTCACGGTACCGATATCCAAACCTTACAAAAAATAATAAACGAAAAAGATTACGTCACTGGAACAGGAGTTTCAGAAGTTCATGATATTTTTCCCTCTTATTTAGCGCGCTACAAAGAGGAATTCAAACAGATCAAACCGTTCAAAGTGGTTTTAGATTGTGGTAACGGAGCTGCAGGCTGCATCGTTCGTAAACTGTACAACGAAGTAGGCTTGGATCCGGAAATTTTATTCGAACAACCGGATGGTCGTTTTCCTAATCATCATCCCGATCCAACGGTGGAAGAAAATCTTGTTCATCTGAAAGAAGCGGTTCTAAAATCAGGCGCTATGGTAGGAATCGGTTTTGACGGCGATGCCGATCGAATCGGAATTGTGGATCACACCGGAAAAATGATTTACGGCGATGAACTCATGACTATTTTCTCCCGCGATATTTTAAAAAATTTAAAAAATCAAAAAATAGTTGGCGATGTGAAATGTTCTGATCGTATGTATCAAGATATCGAAAAAAACGGTGGCGTACCTGTTATGTGGAAGACCGGCCATAGTCTGATTAAAGACAAAATCAAAACAGACAAGGCTCCGTTCGGCGGAGAAATGAGCGGTCATATCTTCTTCGCTGATCGCAATTACGGTTACGATGACGCGCCTTACGCCGGTTTAAGATTATGCGAAATTATGGCAAAAACTGGAAAAAATATTCCTGAATTATTAGCCGGACTGCCGTCTTCATTCAGCACGCCAGAAATTCGCATTGATACCACCGAAGAGAAAAAAGTAGTAATCGTCGAAAAAGTAAAAACCGCATTTGCTCACCCCAGTGATGATTTCAAATTAAATTTAATCGACGGGATTCGAATTAGTTTCGCCGGAAAAGTTAACGGCTGGGCCTTGGCGCGCGCTTCAAACACGCAACCAGTTCTTGTGGTTCGGTTTGAATCCGACACCGCCCAGGGTTTAGAAGTAATTCAAAGTAAAGTCATGAATATCGTTAATCAGTATTTATAATTGAGGAAATCATGAAGAAAATTATTGGTACTTTATTAACGCTCTTTTCGCTAAATACTTTTGCGGTCAAAAATAATTATTTGATTCAAACTCAATTTTATAAAAATGATAAAAAAGTGGGTTCGCCTCTGTTTGGTGTTCTTGAAGGTGAAAAGGGATCAATCGAATTAAAAGAAAATTTTATTGATTTGGTTTCCATTAAAACAACAACTGAAGACGAAAAAAATTTAGTAAAAATGAGTTTTGAAGTCGGCAGTTTTGATAAGGACGGTCAGAAAATCGTGGTAGCTAAATCCTCAATGATATCTCAAGAAAATCAAAAGACAGTTATGGTGTTCACAACGAATAACGGCGAAGACACGTACAAATTAGAAATCATCCCAACAAAAAAACCTAAATAAAAAACCCAACATTTCTGTTGGGTTTTTGCATTTTCGTTTAAATATTTTATCAAGGCATAAAGCCCAAAGATAAAAATTAGAAGCCGAAAGAAGCTGCTGGTAATTTGATGAAGGCTACGAGGAAGGCTAAGATCACTAAAGACTCGATAAGAGCTAAAGCTAAGATGAACGGTGTAAACATTTTTTCAGAAGCCGCTGGATTACGAGCCATTCCTTCCAAAGCTGCAGCTGCAGCTTTACCTTGAGCCATAGTTCCGCCCAATACTGCCAAACCGATTGCGATAGATGCTGCGATAGCAACCATACCACTGTTTGAATTGTTCGCGTGAGCTACCGCTTCTTGAGCGAAAACAGAAGCGGAAGCGATTGTTGTTAATGCAAATAGAATTGCTTTTTTCATATGAGACTCCTTCGTCTTTTGTGTGTGATATTTCTAATGGTCGCTAGCTGTCGCAAGAGCTACATAAACCATAGATAATAAAGTAAATACAAATGCCTGAATGGTGCTAACCAACATTCCCATGAGATAAAATGGAATGGCGGGGCCCACGGGAAACAAACCTAAGAAGACCGCAAGAACTGTGTGGTCACCGGTCATAACGTTGGCTAAACGTAATCCTAAAGTCAGCGGACGTAAAATATGGGATAATAATTCAATAGCTAGCATCAAAGGAGCTAACCACCAAACCGGACCCAAGAAATGTTTCAAGTAACCCAAGCCACCGTGTTTAATTCCGATCACGTTGTACGCGATAAATGAAAAAACACCTAAAGCAAAAGTTGTATTGAAATTTTCTGTCGCCGGAACCATTCCCGGGATTAATCCCAGAAAGTTATTAAATAAAATATACAGAAAAATAGCGGTGAAATACGGAGCAAACTGACGACCATGATGACCGATCACTTGATCGGATAATTTACCAATGCTTTCAGTTAATAATTCGAAAATGCCGCGAACAGAAAAAGAACTAGTAGGAACGACGGATGCGTTCCCAGAACCTAAAGCCACTCGAGCACGAATCCCTAGTAAAATAAGAAAAAGAGAGGCAATCGCGAGTGTAGCAACGTGTGAGTACTGATGCCCAACCCCTGGAATTAATTGTGACCATGTAAAATGCATGAGAATACCTCTTTACGGATTTTTTCTGTCTCTAAGAATCAGTAAAGTTAGTACTATATTAATTAAAAATGCGCAAATACCGATTGTGATACCGATCGAATTCATCCACGGCTGGCGACCTGCCCAGAAAATAGAAATTCCGATCAGTGGGTATTTGACCAAAGCGACCAAAGCCGCCAATCCGGCTTTTCGCTGTGTAATGATTATTTTCCACATAATAGCCAAGCCGACATAATTGATCAGCAACAACATCGAACTAAATAAAAAGCTAATTGCCATGGGCGAGTTGAAATAAAATCCCAAAATGATGAAAATAATTCCGTTCGCCAGGGACATCATGATAGCTGATTTTTTAATCATCTTTTTTAGAGTTTTCTAAAGATTTCAATTTGACCACAAGACTCGTAATCCAGAGCGCGAAAGCCAGAACAATCCCAAAAGCCTTCGTAGACTGAGGCCAGCCTCGTGCCACTAAATATTCGCCAAGATAGATAAATAAAACGATCAAAGCGACTAACTCAAAACCTATTGAAGCAAAGATGAAGTACTTGTTATTTTTCATTTTTTTTTAAACAAACTCGGCGAATTAGTGAATTTCTTCGCCGGCTTTTTCTTCATCGTCCACAACTGCTAAACTGCAAACGAACTCTTGTTTATCATCTAAATTAATTAAACGAACCCCTTGAGTATTACGACCTAGTACTGAAATATCTGTAATTTTCATACGGATAACTTGTCCCTGATCTGTCGATAAAATAAGCTCTTGCGTTGGTTTAACTTTCGTTGTTCCGATCACGTTGCCGACCTTATCAGTCGTTTTCTGTGTAATAATTCCAACCCCACCACGGCTTTGAACGCGGTATTCAGTTGGTTCTGAACGTTTTCCGTAGCCTTTGCCAGTGACCATAAGAATGGTATCTTTAGTGTCTTTCTCTAAGACTTCCATACCGATTACGCTATCATCTTTAGATAATGTAATACCTTTTACTCCACGAGCAGAACGTCCCATGCCGCGTACGTCATCTTCGTTAAAACGAATCGACATACCTTCTTTGGTAGCGATAAAGATATCGGAAGTGCCATCTGAAATTTTGGCTGAAACTAACTGATCATCTAGATCTGTAGTTAAAGCAATAATTCCGGCCTGGCGAGGATTATTGAAAGCATCTAAAGACGTTTTCTTGATAATTCCTTTTTCAGTCAGCATCACAACGTATTTATTTTCGGTAAATTCATCAACTGGCAAGATAGCGCGAACTTTTTCTCCCGCTGCTAATTGGACCACGTTGGCGATCGCTTTACCTTTTGAAATTCGACTTCCTAGTGGTAAGCGGTGAACTTTGCACCAGTAAACTTTTCCCTTATCGGTAAAGACTAACAACATGGTTTTAGTGCTGGCGGTGAATAAATCGGTCACGTAATCCTCTTCGCGAGTTTCCATGCCTTTTAATCCCTTACCGCCACGTTTTTGGACGCGGTACTCTTCGGTCGAAATTCGTTTAATGTAGCCTGTGTTTGTGACGGTGACGACCATAGGTTCATCCGCAATTAAATCTTCATCTTCGATATCCGTTAAATCTCCGGTGATTTCTGTACGACGAGGATTCGAATAGCGTTTTTTGATATCTTCAAGCTCATCCACGATAATTTTATATATTTCATTTACGTCAGCTAAGACAAATCGTAACCAATCCACTTGTTTCATCAGACCATTTAATTCATCAACGATTTTTTGAATTTCTAAACCGGTTAAGCGCTGTAAACGCATTTCTAAAATGGCAATAGCTTGGCGTTCACTGAATTGGAATTTATCCATTAAGGCTTCACGAGCCGTAGCCGCTTCCTTTGACGCTTTGATCGTGGCGATTACCGCATCGATATTATCTAAAGCTTTTTTCAAGCCCTCTAAAATGTGCGCACGCTCGAGTGCTTTTTTCAATTCAAAGATACAACGCTTTGTCACCACGTCACGGCGGTGATCTAAAAACGCTTGAAGCATTTGTTTGAGTTCAAATACCACCGGCTGATTTTTAGCATCTAAGGCTAACATGATAATACCGAAGCTGATTTGAAGCTGCGTAAATTTTAATAAACGATTTAGAATAACCGAAGCGTTTTCGCCGCGTTTCAAAACAATCACCGCACGCATACCTTCACGAGATGATTCGTCGCGAATATCCGAAATGCCCTCAACCGTTTTTTCCTTAACCAAGTCCGCAATACTTTCAATTAATTTAGCTTTATTAACTTGGTAAGGAAGTTCCGTGATAATGATTTCTTCGTGATCTTTTTTAAATTCAATTTCAGTCTTAGCTTTGATCGTAATGATACCACGACCTTTTTTGTAAGCTTGTAAAATCCCCGATTTACCGGCGATTTGACCGGCGGTCGGAAAATCCGGTCCGGGAATTCTTTCAATGATTTCATCCACCGAACAATCCGGATTTTTAATCAAATGAATACATCCATCGATCACTTCACCTAAATTATGCGGCGGAATGTTTGTCGCCATGCCGACCGCGATACCTGAAGATCCATTGACTAATAAATTAGGGTATTTTGCCGGTAAGACTAACGGAATTTCCAATGAGTCATCGTAGTTCGGCCCGAAGGGAACCGTTTCTTTTTCGATATCGTTTAATAATTCTTCCGCTAAACGAGTCATGCGAACTTCCGTATAACGAGAAGCGGCCGCCGAATCTCCATCGATTGATCCGAAGTTTCCTTGACCATCAATCAACGGGTAGCGAAGTGAGAAGTCTTGCGCCATACGAACCATTGATTCGTAAACGGCACTGTCGCCATGGGGATGGTATTTACCGATAACGTCGCCGACCACGCGGGCCGATTTTTTATAAGGCTTATCATGAGTGTTCGATAATTCATGTTGAGCAAATAAAACGCGGCGATGAACCGGCTTTAAACCATCACGAACATCGGGTAACGCACGACCAACAATCACCGACATCGAGTATTGCAAATACGCTTCGCGCATTTCTTTGTTGATATCTATGTTAGTAATCCCTTTTACATTATTATTATTATCTGAATTTTCCATATTATATCCTAAATTAAACGTCTAAAGCTCTGACGAAAAGTGCATTGTCATTGATGAATTTTCTACGTGGCTCCACTTGTTCTCCCATGAGAACGCTAAATGTTTCATCCGCAGCGACGGCGTCATCAATAGTTACACGAAGTAAGTTGCGATGTTCTGGGTTAAGTGTCGTCTCCCATAATTGTTCGGGATTCATCTCGCCTAATCCTTTATAACGTTGAATGTAGACACCTTTTTTAGTGGCTTCCATCGTTGCCGTATAAAAATCTTTGTAATTTTCGTATTGAATTTCTTCGTCATTTTTAACAATTGTAAGTGGCAAAGTAGAAACGGCCTGAATCGCCGCCCAGGTCGTACGAATTTCGATAATTTCAGAAGCATTCAGCGTATCGCGGCTAAGTACCGTTTTCATTCTATCGGCGTAACGAGTGGCATCGATAACGGCTTCAACTTTTCCTTCATTAGTCACTTTAGTATTCATTTCTGTAATGCCTAAAGTAGGTTGAGATGAAATCCAGGCTTTTAAATCATTTAAGCTTTCAGTTAATTTTTTTTCATCCGATAAAACTTCATCTAGTTTTGCAACCTTAGTTAAGAAGTAATAAAGAACATCGGGATCGTATTTGATCGCAGATGTTTTTAATAACGAATTGAATTTTTGAATATTAAGCACAAATCGTCTCATTGTTTCGTGGTCGATTTTTTTACCTTTGATTTCAAAAGTATCTAATCCCGAACTTAACAAGTATTCAGTTAGCGCTGCTTCATCTTTAAGGTATGTCTCGGATTGGCCTTTTTTAGCTCGGTATAAAGGGGGCTGAGCAATGTAGATGTATCCCTTTTCTAAAATAACCGGCATTTGGCGATAAAAGAAAGTTAATAACAATGTACGGATATGTGATCCATCCACATCGGCATCGGTCATAATAATGATTTTGTGATAACGAATTTTTTCCGCGCTGACATTTTCTTTTCCAATTCCAGTTCCTAAAGCCGAAATCATCATCCGGATCTCTTCGTTCGATAACATTTTATCAAAACGAGCTTTTTCAACATTCAGAATTTTACCTTTAAGCGGCAACACGGCTTGCGTTTTACGATCTCGAGCCTGTTTAGCCGATCCACCAGCCGAGTCTCCCTCAACTAAATAAAGTTCACATTTTGCAGGATCACGTTCTTGGCAATCGGCCATTTTCCCCGGTAAAGATCCACCATCTAAGGCCGTTTTACGACGAGTTAAATCACGAGCCTTGCGAGCCGCATCACGCGCCCGAGCGGCTTCCACACATTTGGTGATAATTATTTTAGCTGTTCCCGGATTGCGATCTAACCAGTCCGCTAATCTTTCGTTAACCAAAGATTCGGTAATCCCTTTAACTTCGGCATTTCCTAGTTTTGTTTTTGTTTGTCCTTCGAATAAAGGCTCACGAACTTTAACTGAAATAATTGCGGCCAATCCTTCACGAATATCTTCACCCTCTAAAGATTCTTTAAAATCTTTGAGAAGATTTTTTTCATTAGCATAAGTGTTTGTAGTCCGAGTTAAAGCACCGCGAAAGCCGATCAAATGCGTACCGCCTTCATGGGTATTGATATTATTAGCATAACAATAAATCGATTCAGAGTAAGAATCATTCCACTGCATCGCGACTTCGACTTCGACTTGATCTTTTTCGGCTTTGAAATAAATGACATCTGAATGGATGGCTTTTTTTGATTCATTAAGAAAAGCCACGAATTCGGCGATACCTTTGGTATACTGAAAATCGACTTTTTTATTATTGCGTTCATCTTTCAAAGAAATATGTAATCCGGCATTTAAAAAAGCGGTTTCACGGAAACGAGTTGAAAGAGTATTGAAATCGAAACTCAATCCTTCTTCTTTAAAAATTTCTGTGTCGGGTTTAAATGTAACAACGGTGCCGGTGCGAGTCGTCGGTCCAATTTTTTCAACGGCTCCTTGTGGATCACCTTTCATGTAAACTTGCTTGTATAAATTTCCATTTTTATGAGATTCAACCTGGCACCGAGCTGATAAAGCATTGACCACGGAGGCTCCTACGCCGTGAAGACCACCAGAAACTTTGTAGGCGCTGCCTTCAAACTTACCACCAGCATGAAGAACGGTGTAAACAACTTCTAGCGCATCTTTACCTGATCTATGCGGTCCGACTGGTACGCCACGTCCGTTATCATCAACCGATAGTGATCCATCTGTGTGGATCGTAATATAAATATTTTTACAATAACCTGCTAGATGTTCATCGACGGCATTATCCACAATTTCGTACACAAGATGGTGATATCCACGAACGGTGGTATCGCCAATGTACATTCCTGGTCTTTTGCGAACGGCTTCTAGTCCTTCGAGAACTTGAATCGAGTCTGCTCCGTAATTTACTGTGCTATCCACATTGGTATTCATTGAGGTTGTTGTATCTGACATTTCTATACTCCTAAGAACTAAACTATTTTTCCATCCTGGACATTAAACTTAAACTGACGATCAATATTTAATTTCGTTAAACTTTCCACATCGGTGGTTGTTAAAAACGTTTGAGTCTCAATCTCGTTTAAATATTTTATTAACGATTCTTGTTTCGTTTGATCAAGCTCTGAAAGAACATCATCTAAGAGCAAAATCGGATAACTTTCGTTAACCTGTTGATGATACACAATCTGAGCCATTTTGAAAGCTAATATGATAGTTCTTTGCTGTCCCTGCGAACAAAAAAAACGTGAATCTTTTCCATTATATAGAAAAATGACGTCATGCTTCTGGGGGCCAATTAATGACGCCCCAAACGAGACCTCAGCCGGAAGTAATTCTGCCATTCTTTTTTGCATAATTTTATAGATATTTTCATAGGATTCATTTTCACAATTTTGGTCAGAAATAACATAATGGTAATCAAAGGCTAAGGTGACTTTGTTCTCGATCTTAGTCATGACTTCGCTCACCATTGGTTTTAGGGTCTTTAAGGCATCTAAACGGACACAGGTGAGGTCCGTAGACAGTTTAAGGAAGATCTCATTCAACGACGTCAAAGTATCAATACCAACCTGATAATCGATTTTCTTCTCAGCCATATCGCTGAGAAGACGGTTTCGTGTTTTCAATGTGCGCTTAAAATCCAAAATTAAAGTTTGATTGTGTTTATAAACTGATTTGACGACAGAATCGATGAGCTGTCGGCGTTGATCTGAGCTTTCCTTGATGATATTTAAACTTTCTGGAGAAAATAAAATAATGGAAGGTAGATCTTTTTCGAATTGCGAATTGGTTTTTTCATTAATGAGATATTTTTTTTTATTCGGCTCTAAACTTAATTGTATTTTATAATCTTTATCTTTATTTTGAATGCGACAACTTAAATAAGCTACTGAGCTTTCGTTTTTTATAAAAATGCTATTATTACCAAAACGAAAAGATTCTTTTTCCAGAAGCAAATAAATAGCTTCAAGAACGTTCGTTTTTCCCTGACCATTATTACCAATAAAGATGTTTAAGCGCGGAGAAAAATTGACGACTAGTTCTTCGATATTTCTAAAATCTTTTAAATAAAGACTATCAATTTTCATTAAATACGCATGGGCATGACGACATTGATATAATCTGAATTCGCATGACCCTTAATGATTCCCGGAGAAATTTGATCATTTAATTCGATTTCAATTTTATCTTGTTCAATATTTTTTAAAACGTCTTCGATGTAACGCGCATTAAAACCAATCTTAATATCTGGTCCAGAATAATCTAAATCTAATTCTTCTTTCGCGTCTCCTAATTCAGGATTACTTGAGGTAATTTCTAATTTATTTGCTGAAAAAGAAAATAAGATAGCTTTCGATTTTTGATTGGCCAAAAGAGATACACGCTTCAAAGATGAAAGAATCAGATCTCGAGGAATAATTATTTTTTGTGATAATTTTTGTGGAATAAACTGTTGGTAATTCGGATACTTTCCTTCGATTAACCGAATCATTAAAATACATGATCCTGATTTAAGAATAAACTGCGATCCTTCAACCGCGATGAAAACATTATCAACGTTGCTTTCGATCAGTTTCTTAATTTCAAATAGACCTTTTTTTGGAATAATTACGCCGATTTTTTCGTTGAAATTAATTTCGGCAAATTCTTTTTTAATCAGGCTTAAGCGATGTCCATCGGTTGCGACCATTGTAATATTATTTTTTTGAGTCGATTCAAAATACACACCATTTAAATGATATCGAGTCTCATCGTTTGAAACGCTGTAAATGGTTTTGTCGATCATCTCTTTAAACTCAGCTGAATCAATTTTAAAAAAACGATCCGAATTGTATGTTGGAAAAACGGGATACTCTTCGGCGGCGACTCCAACAATTTTAGATAAAAATTTTCCTTGCTTGATTTCTAGCCAGTTGTTTTCTTTCTTGATTAACTGCAAAGGACCTTCGAATAATTCTTTAGTAATATCGAATAGGCTCTTAGCGCTCACTGCGACCTTGCCAGCTTCTTTTACGACGGCCTGACTGTGATCGGTCAAACTGACTTCTAAATCCGTAGCATAAGCCTTTAGCGACGAACCAGAGGCTTCTAAAAGAACGTTGACCAAAATGGGCATCGTATTTCTTTTTTCAACGATGTTTAAAGTTTTGCTTAATAAACTTAATAAATCTTTTTTTTGAATTTCGATTTTCATGTAAGCCTTTTAATATACTATATATATTATATAAATATAGTAGTTGTAGTAGGTGCTGTTAATTCAAGGTATAAGTCTTTAAATCATTGAAACGTTTACATTTTATCTGTGGAAAACTCAATACAAAGATTTTTAATAAGTCGGTCAATTTTGTGATTAAAATTACCAACATTTTTACCAGTCAGCTTATCCACAGTATTATCCCCAATTCACAATCAATCCACATTACACACCGGTGACATTGTGGATTTGAGTGATTAAGTCGTCGATATCATTCTTAAATTGAGGATCCTTTTGAAGCAGACCTTCAATTTTATTGAGAGAATTTATAACAGTTGTGTGATCTTTGCCGCCGAAGGATTTACCAATTTCAACCAAAGATTTGTCTAAAAACTTTTTGATTAAATACATAGCGATCTGGCGGGGAACCACAATAGGCTTGGCTCTGCTTGAAGATTTAATATCAGTTATTCTGATTTTGTAGAATTCTGAGACAATTCTTTGGATCTCTTCAATACTTATAGTGACCGTGCTTTCGTGGTGAGCGAGAACTTTTTTACACAAATCTAAATTGATGGATAGACCTTGAAGTTCAGAGAACATTTTAATTTTTTTAAGATTGCCTTCAAGTTCTCGAATCGATTTTTTAGAAATCCGCGCGATGTATTGTAAAGCATCTTCCGGAATTTTGATCTGAGTTTTTTCGGCTTTATATCTTAAAATCGCAATTCGAGTTTCTAAATCAGGCATGATAATATCAGCAATAAGACCGCGCTCAAGTCGTGTTCGGGCACGATCTTCTAATCCGATGTCTTTAGGCATACGATCAGAGGCTAAAATGATTTGTTTTTTCTTTTCAATCAACATGTTGATCATATGAAAGAATTCTTCCTGAACCGCTTGTCCGCGGCCGATGTACTGCACATCATCCACCACAAGAATATCGGTGTTTTCACGATATTTTTGGCGGAATTTATCCATTTCGTGACGGCGAAGTGCGGCCACGCATTCATTGAGGAACCGCTCGGCGCTGATGTAGGTAATACGGTAGTGTGGAAAATTTTCTTTGATGTGATTAGCCGCCGCATTTAGTAAATGCGTTTTACCCATTCCCGAAGGTCCATATATAAAGAGAGGATTGTAATCTTCAATTCCTGGATTTTGAGCCACGTTGTAGGTGGCCGCGTGGGCGAATTCTGAATTCTTACCGACAACGAAAGTTGAAAATGTCAGATCAGTATTAATATTTTCGTTAGATTGACCCCTCTCAATCGGAAAAACCGTTTTTTGGATAGCGGGTAAATTCTGGAAGATCTGCTCAGAATTTTGTAAGATATTCTGGAGGGACAAGTTGTAGTCCTGATTTACTTTTTCTGTAATAATAAACTGAATGTTGATTTCCTGGTCGGGGTAAGCCGTTTTGAGCTCGAGGTCTATTTTGTCTTTTAAATTTTCATTGGCGTAAAAATAGAAAAATCGATTAGGAACACCTAGCGTAAGTGTCACATTTTGTTCATCTTTATCAAATTTAACGAAATCTATAGGGTCTAGATAGTTTTCTAAGAGCTTATTGGGGCCGCTTTTAATTTTCATAGTCGACTTAAAGTCAGACCAAAAAGATGAATCTATTTGCATTTCATTCCCCCTCAAGAATTAGAAACCGTTCATAGCAAGCTGGAATCTAGTTATCAACAGTTGACCACTATGCCGCAATGTGCTTTATATTATTTTCTCTTTATGACTAAGAGTGTGCAAAACTTGATGGCACGTACAAAAAGTGTCATCGTATGGTCGCGTTGACCGTGAATCGAATTAATAAGTAGGAGATACCATGCCAAAAAGAACTTACCAACCCAGCAAACGTCGCCGCGCTAAAACTCACGGTTTCCGTGCCCGTATGAAAACATCTAGCGGTAGAAAAATCTTATCAAAACGCAGAGCTAAAGGTCGTCAAAAATTAGCTGTTGTTGCTGGTGGAAAATAACTAAAATTTATTCCTTAAAAAAATCATCAGATTTTTTATTTATAAGTAAAAGTGGGAAGCGCATAAAGCCAGTTAAATGGCTAACGATTCAGTATGTTTATGCTGAATCATCATCTTCTTATGTGGGAGTAACAGCCTCTCGAAAAGTCGGCCCAGCCGTACTTAGAAATAAACTGAAAAGATGGGTACGGAACAGTGTACGATCAATTGAATTTAATGAAAAAATTTCAAATTTCGGAAGAAAAATCGTGTTTGTGTTCAGACCACAAACCGTCGATTTTTATGATCAGCTTACCTACGCCGAATTTCACGACGTCCTTAAAGTCTTACAAAATATCTAATATTTTACCGCTTGTTCTTATTAATTTTTACAAATACACCTTCAGCTATTTTTTAGGCGGAAGATGTCGTTTTTACCCAAGCTGCTCGGAATATGCACTCGAATGCTATGGAAAATTTAATTTTATTAAATCTAGTCAATTAGTCTTATTACGGTTAATAAAGTGTCATCCCTTTTCAGGTCGAAGCGGATACGATCCAGCCCCCTTTATTAATGGGATTAATGAAAGTAAAAAAATATGAAAAAAGACAACGAATCACCATTTAGTAATCCACGATTTTTGCTTGTTTTAGCCGTGACCTTTCTTTCGCTGTGGGGTTGGCAGTACTACTTGAATAAAAAATATCCTCCCGGAGCCCCCATTGCATCGAACGCCCCGCCGGCAGTTCCGGCTCCAGGCACAGTTTCAGGAACAACTTCTCCGGTAGCTTCTCCTCCCGGAGCCCCCAAGTCCGCCGAGATCTTAAAAGGCGAAGCCAACCCCATCTCAATTCAAAAGTTTGATTACGCCGACGAAAACGTTAAATTTTCTATTTCATCGCTAGGCTTTTCGTTCGTTGATTTTCAATTAAACGATTATAAAAATCATGAGGGTCAGCAAATTCAATTTGCTCAGAATGATTCCTTATATACCCTCCACCACGGCGGGAAACCGATTTCGTTTCAAATAACGGCTTCAGCTGATAAATCGGTCTACACAGGTATAGCTTCGATCGAAGGAAAAGAAATTACTCGCGTTTTAAAATACGATAAGGATTTGAAATTTTTTATTTCAACACTTCTTATTCCTGAAGGTCTTGATCAGCTCGAATTTGTCATCGTGCAGAATCAAGTTGTTCCAAAAAGCACAAGCTTCTTAATGCCTTCATTTGACCATCAGGACTTTGTCTACGTAAATGCAGGAAAAACTCATTCTGAGCGAATAACGGGAATCAAAGACACGGAAATTTTTAACAAATCAACCGAGGCTGTATCAATGGCTTCTGTGGGGTCACAATATTTTGTGGCGGCTTTTGTAAATAAATCTGATATTTTACCTAACGTGACAAAAAAAGTAATCGCCCACAAGGCTATTTTGTCGATTGATTACAATTTAAAAAATACCAAAATTTCTGAATTAAAACAGATTTTTTACATGGGTGCAAAAAAGACCGAAACTTTACAAAATATCGATCCCACTTTACCAGAGGTTTTAAACTACGGAATTTTTGGATTCATTTCAAAAGTCCTTTTGCTACTGATGAAATTCATCCACAGTTTCGTTGGCAACTGGGGCGTTTCAATTATCCTGTTAACCATTATTGTCCGTACAGTTTTATTACCGTTTAATATCATGTCTTTTCGCTCAGCTCAGTCCATGCAAAAAATTAAACCAAAAATGGATGATATCAAAGCTCGTTACAAAAGTGATCCCGTTCGGATGAACAAAGAGACCATGGCATTAATGAAAGATAATAATGCAAACCCCCTCAGTGGATGCCTGCCTATGTTGCTTCAGATTCCCATATTCTTCGCGTTTTTTGGAACGATCAGCACCAGTGTTGAATTATATCACCAACCATTTTTTGGGTGGATTCATGATTTAAGTTCTTACGATCCTTTGTTCATTCTGCCGATTTTGATGGGCGTAACGATGTTCTTCCAACAAAAATTAACTCCAACCACGATGGATCCTTTACAGGCTAAAATTCTCAATTTCATGCCGCTCATTTTCACTTTATTTATGGTCACTCTTCCGAGCGGATTAACACTGTATAACTTTATCAGTGCCTTGTTCGGGGTGACTCAACAGTATTTTTTATTAAAAGAAACTAAATCAAAAAGCGCTGCTGTTGCACGCGCGTAACCCTAGAGGAACACATGGCAGGATTTTTAAGTAAAATATTTGGAAGTGGTAAAAAATCTGATCTTGAATCTGTGGTGGAAGCCACGCTAACCGGAATTTTGGAAAAGGGTGGTTTTGATCTCGAGTACAACCTCGATGTAACTAAGGGTGCGGAAACCACCGACGTCAAAATTGACTTTTCCGGAGTGGACGAAGAATTATTAAAGGACTACAAAGGTCAACTTTTAGATGCTTTCCAATTGATTATCAAGCGAGTCACTCAGCACAACTTCCCTGACGTGATTACAAACGTTACGGTCGACTGCGGAGGCTTTAGAAGTGAATCCGAAGCGGCCCTCATCGAGCGCGCAGAACATTTAAAAACACTGGCGCTCGAGCAAGGAAAATCCGTTTATTACCGCGCTCTTCCTCCGCGCGAAAGAAAAGTTGTTCATCAATATCTGGCTTTAGATCTTCGAATTAAAAGTCGCTCGTTAGGTGATGGTCTTTACAAAAAAATTAAAATTTTCCCGGTTAAAAATATTGAATCAGAAAAGTTAGAAGTTAACGCTGACGAGAATTAGTAATGAGCCTCAATGAGACAACTTAATGAAACTAAAAATGATGATATTTGCGCTTTAGCTACACCGGTCGGACGATCTGCCATCGCAGTCGTCCGTGTCAGTGGGCCGAATGCGCGATCGATCCTGCAGGGTCTTTGTATTAAGTTGTCGTCAGAAATTGAATCTCACAAAGCTTACTTGGCCTACGTTTACAATTCACAGTCTGAAAAAATTGATCAAGCGCTCGTCACTTATTTTCAAAATGAACAATCTTACACCGGGGAATCTTCTTTTGAAGTCAGCTGCCATGGAAATCCAACAATAGTTAAAAAAGTTTTAGAGCGTCTTATTCAGCTGGGTGCACGGTTAGCTCATCCTGGTGAATTTACCTTTCGCGCGTTCATAAATAATAAAATTGATTTGATTCAAGCTGAAGCGGTGCTTTCTTTGATTGAAAGCCAAAGTGATGAGGCCACTAAGATATCCTTAAGACAGCTCGATGGAAAAGTTTCTGATTTATTCAAAAAATTAGAATCAGAAATGACCTGGTGTTTGGCTCATATTGAGGCCTCCATTGATTTTTCTACCGAGGGTATCGATATCGTGAACGATAGTGGACTGATCCATAAATTAAAGGATCTCAACGAAGAATTAAATCGTTTAATCGAAGGCTTCGGTCACGGACAAATCATCAAGTACGGATTAAAAGTAACTTTACTCGGTAAGCCAAATGTTGGGAAATCCAGTTTGCTCAACACCTTGGTTCAATCAGAAAAAGCCATCGTGACAGAAATTGCTGGAACCACTCGCGATGTGATTGAGGCGCAAACTCAGTATAACGGTATGGCCATATATATTTCAGATACTGCTGGTCTTCGAGAAACGACCGATGTTGTCGAAAAAATCGGCGTAAATCGCAGTTTGGCCGAAATCAAGAAATCCGATTTAAACCTGCTTGTTTTAGACGTGACGGAACCTCTATCTGAAGATTTTAAGCAAAACCTGACTTTGTTTAAAGGTCAAAAGTTCGCTATTCTATGCAATAAGTCTGACCTCATCAATGCCGACCAAAAAAAGCAGATTTCTCAAGAACTGGCCGGCCTCATCGGTGGCGTGCAAAAATTACCAGGCTCTTTATCATTTAACTTTGGTAAGCAAGTCCTTTTTACTTCAAGCATTGAAATGGCTTGTCGTAACGACGTCCTCAATTTAGTTTTGGCTCAATTTGAATCTTTGGATTTTTTAGATGAATCGATCGTATCTTCGGCTCGCCAAATCGAGATGGTGAATATGGCAAAAGAGTACGTCGAAAAATCGATTGCTGAGTTAAGTTCTGGTTTAGGTTCTGAGTTTATCGCTCAGACTTTGAAGGATGCACTCTTGGCGATTCAAAAAGTTCTTGGACATGTTTATGACGATCAAATTTTAGATCGCGTGTTTAAAGAGTTTTGTTTAGGTAAATAATTTTTTAAGCCGTTTATTTTTTAAGGGATAGGTTATTCGTGAAACAAACATTTGATGTTTTAGTCGTAGGTGCCGGGCACGCAGGAATCGAAGCCTGTTTGGCCAGCGCGCGTTTTGGCTTAAATACTTTGTTAGTGACGACAAATACCGAACGTATCGGTTACATGTCTTGTAATCCTTCGATTGGCGGATTAGCCAAAGGCCACATGGTTCGCGAAATCGATGTTCTCGGTGGTCAGATGGGAACAGCGGCGGATAGATCTTGTATTCAATATAAAAGGCTGAATGCCAGCCGTGGCCCGGCTGTTCGTGGGACGCGCACGCAAAATGATAAGCATATTTTTTCTCAAATTCAGCGCAACGCCATTTTAAATCAGCCGCAGCTCAAAATGATTGAGGCGGAAGTCAAAAAATTGATTCTTAAAGACGGCGCGTGCCTGGGTGTTGTTCTACACGATGGATCTGAAATTTTCGCAAAAAGAACGGTGATTACTACAGGAACCTTCATGAACGGAGTCATGCACATCGGTTTAGAGCAGACCTCTGGTGGACGAGTCGGCGACAAGGCTTCGATTGGATTGTCTGATCAATTATTAGAGTATGGTTTTACGGTTCAGCGTTTGAAAACGGGGACGCCCGCGCGGCTCGATAAAAACAGTATTGACTGGAGTAAAACCATTCCACAATTTGGTGATGAAAAGTTTTACCCTTTTAGTTATCAGTCCAAAAAAGAATTTTATCTGCCTCAAGTTGAGTGTTATTTGTCTCGAACCAGTGAGCTGACCCACGATATTATCAGAAATAATCTGGATAAATCTCCGATGTACTGCGGAGTTATCGAGGGCGCAGGGCCTAGATACTGTCCCAGCATCGAAGACAAAGTGATGCGGTTTGCCGATAAAATTTCTCATCAAACTTTTTTAGAGCCCGAAGGTTTAAATACAAATCTGATTTATTTACAGGGTATTTCAACCTCTCTACCGGCAGATGTTCAGGATCAGTTTTTAAAAACGATCGCCGGTCTAGAGAATGTAAAAGTTGTTCGTTACGGTTATGCGGTGGAATACGATTATGTCGAGCCCACGCAAATTCATCACCACTTCGAAACGCGTCCGTTAAAGAATCTATTTTTAGCCGGTCAAATCAATGGAACTTCAGGTTACGAAGAGGCCGCCGCACAGGGTTTTCTGGCCGGAGTGAATGCCGCAAGATCTGTTCAAGAAAAATCTCCATTTATATTAGGTCGTGATGAAGCTTACTCGGGTGTCTTGATTGATGACCTAGTAACGAAAGGAACTCGTGAACCCTACCGTATGTTCACTTCGCGCGCGGAACATCGTTTGGTGTTACGTGAAGATAATACTTCGGATCGGCTGCTTGAAAGATCGCGCGAATTAGGTCTAGTTCCGACCGAGGCAATGGATAAAATGGCCGCTCTGACAGAAAAGCGGCGAAATTTTCAAAATGAGCTTGAGGCGCATGTTCTTTATCCCAATGCCGAAACAAATCGTAAAGTTTCAGAAATGGGAAGTTCACCTTTGACCAAGCCTTTAACCGCGGTCGAATTTTTAAGACGACCAGAGATCGCGTTCAGTCATTTAGAAATTTTAGGTGTGGCGGTGGATTCTCAAGATGAAGTTCGCGATGCGGTTGAAATCGAAGTGAAATATTCGGGTTATGTCAAAAAGCAGCTCGAAGTGATTCGGCTCAGTAAAACCCTGGGAGATTTTAATATCCCCAACAACATCCCTTACGAAAACATTAGAGGCTTGTCCCGAGAAGAAGTTGATAAGTTGAAAAAGGTGAAACCCATCACGATCGGCCAAGCTCAGCGAATCAGCGGAGTGAATCCTTCAGCAATTCAAGCCATTATGATCTACATACGGGGCAACAACCTTTCTTCACCACCAGTTTTAATATAATTTAATAGTTTTAGATATTTATATATCTACAGAATAGAAATTAGTTTTATATTCTGCAGATATAAATTAATTTTATTAAGGTTTTTTAGTAGCTGCGGCTTTTTTTTCTTTAGATTCTTTAGCTTCTTTTATGTCCGTTCCGCGCGGAACATTTTTGGTGTCCCAATGGAACTTATCTCTTTGAAGTTTCATTCTAATTTTGTAGTCGGCAATTTCTTTTTCATCCGGCCAAGGGAGACCCTCTTTTTTTAAGCTCTCTTGATAGCGACTTCTGACGTCTATTTTTCGCTGCTCCATTTTAATTTCAAAGAACTTTTTTTGTTGCTGAACAATGTTGAGGAGATTCTCCGACCCACTCATTTTATTACGCATAATTGTGTACAGTCCAGTTTGTGCCGGGGTTTCTCGGAAAGCCTTAGCATCCTTCGCGAACTGAGTTTTTATTTCGATTTCTTGTTTCGTACTAATTTCAAGCTCGGACCTTAGGTCGGCAAAGACCGGGTCGCTAGTTTCCGGCGCGTCATCCACCTTTTGACACGATTGCATCAAAAGTGAGGCGAGAAGGTTTATAATGAGTAAAAGTCTTGATATTTTCATGTGTTCCACGTGGAACATCGGCATTTTAAATTCATAACTGAAATAATTTAAGAATTTATTGTTGAATTAATCAAAGTCGAGGTTCACCATAATCGGGACCGAATAGATATCAAAGTTCCACGTGGAACAAAAAGGAATGCCATGATCAAAATAATTTGTGTAGCCAACCAAAAGGGTGGAGTTGGAAAAACCACCACCACCGTTAATTTATCCTCCGCATTAGCTAAGCTTGGAAAAAAAGTCTTGGTGATTGATATGGATCCACAGGGAAATGCTTCGAGCGGCCTAGGTATCAAGAAACATGAGGTCGAAAATAAGAATATTTATCATGTTCTGATCGGAGAAAGCTCCCTTCAAGAGGTGATTTTCAAAACCTCACAGGATGATTTATGGATCGCAGCTTCAAATCCTGACCTTGTTGGGGCTGAAATCGAACTTGTGGATATGCCGCAGCGTGAATTTAGACTCAAAGTTGCCATAGCAGCCATTTCGAGCCTTTATGACTATGTGATTATTGATTGCCCGCCATCACTTGGACTACTCACTTTAAACTCTTTAGCAGCGGCCAATAGCTTCTTGGTGCCATTGCAATGTGAATACTATGCCTTAGAGGGCTTGAGTCAGCTTTTGAATACTGCGGGCCTGGTTAAAAAGAGCATAAATCCAAACCTAAACATCGAAGGCATCCTTTTGACCATGTTTGATAAGCGAAACAACCTGAGTCACCAAGTCGTGGAAGAGATTAGAACTCATTTTAAAGACAAAGTCTTTTCAGTTATTATTCCCCGAAACGTGCGTTTAAGCGAGGCTCCTAGTCACGGAGTATCCATTTTTGGATATGATCCGAGATCAATCGGCGCTCTGATGTATCTTGAGCTGGGTAAAGAAATCATTCAACGAACTGCGCCGCAATTTGTAACAACTCAACAGAATGCAGAGATATAATATATGGAAACTAATAAAGATTCACAAAACAAAAAAAGATTAGGTCGCGGAATTGGATCATTGCTCGGCGGAGCTTCAATAGCGGATATAAACTCTCAAAATGAATACTCAATTTCTAACCAAGCTCAGGGGACAGCGGCCCCTTCCGAAGTTCCGGCTGAAAACCGAATCTGGAATATTTCAGTCGATAAATTGGTTCCAGGAATTTATCAGCCTAGACGCCATTTTAATAAAGAAAGTATCGAAGAACTTGCTCTATCGATCAAAGAAAACGGAATTATACAGCCACTGACAGCTCGAAAGCGCGCTTCAGGTGGATATGAAATTATAGCCGGTGAACGCCGCTGGAGAGCCGCTCAGGCTGCGGGTCTTCACGAAGTTCCCGTTATTCTAAAAAACATAACGGATAGCGAAGCGCTTCAGTTGGCAATCATTGAAAATGTTCAACGAGAAGATTTAGATCCGATTGAAGAAGCCGAAGCTTACCAGCGCTTGATGCAAGAATTCTCTTTTTCGCAACAGCAGGTTTCAGAAAAAGTCGGAAAAGAAAGATCCACGGTGGCGAACGCCCTACGGTTGATTGCTTTGCCAAATGAGATTAAAGATATGGTTTCGAAGAAGATATTATCGGTGGGGCACGCCAAAGTGCTCATGGGACTAGCGCAAAAAACTGAACAAATTAAAATGGCTAAAAATTCCATCGAGAAGCAACTGTCGGTAAGAACACTTGAAGGTCTGATTAAAAGTTTCAATTCGACTCAGAAACAAACACCCCTAGTGATACCGGGCCAAAACACAACAGACCCGCTTAAGGTGGATTTATCACAAAGATTAGCCAACGAATTGTCTGAACAACTTCAGAAAACCCTTGGAACAAAAGTTCAAATTAATTACAAAGCTGGAAAAGGTGATTTAACGATTCACTTTTATAGCGATGAACAATTAAATGCCATCTATGAAAAAATTAATCGCTAACTAAAATGGCAAGCCCCTCGTTGTACATTTGAAACCGCGGGGCAAAAATGAAGAGTTGACCTTTATTTTACTAAAATGATATCCAGGTTGCATCGAAATCAAAGGGAACATATGGAAATACTTCAGCAACTTGGCGCCAACCAATCCGCTCTTATTCAGTTTTTTATCTTCGCGATATCGATCGCTTTTTTAACGATCTTTGTTTTTAATCCCTACTTTAAAGCTTACGATATTAGACTTCAAAAAACAAAAGGTGTTGAAAGCGTAGCCAAAGACACGATCGAAGAAACAAAAAATCTTAATCTTATTTTTCAATCAAAAGCCCGCGAATCAAACGACAAGATCCGAAGCATATATGATACCGAAAAAGGACAAGCTCAAAAAACATCAGACGAAATTATTAAATTAGCCAAAGCAGACGCCGATAAAATTATTTCCAATTCGCGCGCCGAAATTTCTCACCAAGTTTCTCAGTCAAAGTCACAAGTCGTTTCCCTGTCACAGGAAATTGCCACACAGCTAACTCAAAAATTTGAAAGCGGCCTGTAATGAAAAAAGCATCCATCATCTTTCTTATTCTCGTTGGGATTCAAATTTGCGCTTTTGGCGCCGAAAGCGCTCACGGCGGTGCCCATGGCGAAGACGCTATTCCGACAAAAACAATCATGTACCAGGCTATCAACCTTGGTATTTTGCTGATCGTTTTATTTTTTGCTGTAAGAAAAACAGTGGTGGCGTTATTTAAGGCCCGTTATGTCGATTACAGTTCACAAGCAGCGAAAACTGAAGCGGCTAATCGCCAGGCCCAGGAAGCTTTGTCAGACATCAAAAATCGTATTAATCAGCTTCAAACATCCGAGCAAACAGCCATATTGAATGCCCAGTCCGATGCCTTAGCATTGAAGAATAAAATGATTCAAGAAACGCAGTCTCAAGCTGAAAAATTGAAAGCCGATACCAAGCTTATCGTGGCGGCGGAATTAAATAATGCTAAAAACGAAATCCGAAAAGAAATTATTAACGCTTCGATTGAAATTGCCAAAGGTCAGATTAAAAACTCCGCTGCTGACATCACAAAAAAATCGGAACAGAGTTTTTTAAGTGATCTTGCAAAAACGAAGCAGGTGATCCTATGAAATCAAACGTTGTAACATCTAAATATGCCAAAGCATTATTTGACGTCACGTACGCCAACGGAAAATCGGGCGAAGTTGCGACTCAGCTGCTTGAGCTTGCTAAGGCTTTTAATAACGCCAGTACCGTCACATTTTTTGAAAACCCTTTTAACGTTCATGCAGACAAATTGTCCGTCATGAACAACACGCTTGAAGGCAAAGCCCTTCCTGAAGTTATTAATTTCATGATTTTATTAGTCGACAAAAATCGAATGGCGCTTGTTTCTGATATTGCAAAAGAATACTCGACCCTGGTTCAGTCGGCGGCCGGCATTACCAAAGGTAAAATTTATTCGTCGATTGTATTAGATTCAACTTACGTTCAACAAGTAGAAGCCACGGTTTCAAAAACTTTGAATCGCAAAATAGAATTAACCTTCGAAAAAGACGAATCACTCATTGCCGGCTACAAAGTGCAAGTTGGCGGTTGGACTTTAGATGACTCAGCAAATACACATTTAAAAATTTTAAAAGAAGAATTAATGAAAAGAGGATTATAAATGGAAGCGCAAATCAGAGCCGATGAGATCGGTAAAGTTCTAAAAGAGCAAATTTCAAAATATAACAAAAACACTGAAGTCGCAGAAACCGGCAGCGTACTGTCTGTGGGTGACGGTGTTGCGCGCATTTATGGTTTAGAAAATGTTATGATGGGGGAATTGATCGAGTTCTCTTCAGGCGTAAAAGGAATGGTATTAAACTTAGAAGCGGGCCAAGTAGGCGCGGTTATTTTTGGAGAAGACAGAGAAATTAAAGAAGGCGATACGGTTAAACGTACAAAAGACATCGTATCCGTTCCGGTTGGTAAAGAATTACTCGGCCGTGTAGTTAACGCTTTAGGAAATCCAATTGATGGCAAAGGCCCAATCAATGCAAAACTAACTCGTATTGTTGAACTAAAAGCACCGGGTATCGTTTACCGCAAATCGGTTCACGAACCAATGCAAACAGGCTTGAAAGCGATTGATTCATTAATTCCAATTGGACGTGGTCAACGCGAACTGATCATTGGCGATCGTCAAACAGGTAAAACGGCGATTGGTATCGATACTATTATTAATCAAAAAGGTCAGAACGTTCATTGTTTTTACGTAGCGATCGGACAAAAACAATCAACAGTTTCTTTGATCGTTGAGAAATTACGTGCTGCTGGAGCGATGGAGTACACGACTGTAGTTTCAGCGTCAGCTTCTGATCCAGCTCCGATGCAGTTCTTAGCTCCTTATTCTGGAACAGCGATGGCTGAATACTTCCGTGATAATGGCATGCATGGATTGATTATTTATGACGATTTAACTAAACAAGCTCAAGCTTACCGTCAGATGTCGTTATTATTACGTCGTCCTCCGGGCCGTGAAGCCTATCCAGGCGACGTGTTTTATATTCACTCTCGTTTGTTAGAGCGTTCGGCAAAAGTCTCTGATGCCGTCGGAGCAGGTTCATTAACGGCTTTACCAATAATTGAAACACAAGCCGGAGATATCTCGGCGTATATCCCAACGAATGTGATCTCGATCACTGATGGCCAGATCTTTTTAGAATCAGATTTATTCTATAAAGGAATTCGTCCAGCGGTATCCATTGGTAAATCAGTTTCTCGCGTGGGTGGTTCGGCCCAGATTAAAGGAATGAAACAAGTTGCGGGTTCTATGAAATTGGAATTAGCGCAGTTCCGCGCCTTAGAAGCTTTCGCCGCGTTCGCTTCAGACTTAGATAAAACATCTCAAATGCAATTAGCTCGTGGTCGTCGTTTAGTCGAAATGTTGAAACAAGGTCAATATTCTCCAGTCAAAGTTGAAGAGCAAATCGTTATGATTTTTGCGGCCATGAACGGCTATGTTGATTCTATTCCTGAAGTTGATGTTCAACGTTACGAAAAAGAGATGATCGAATTTCTCAAACAAAAATATGCTGGAATCATTAAAGATGTAGCGGATAAAAAAGCTCTTTCTGATGAAAACAAAAAGGAATTAATTAACTCGTTAAAAGAATTTGCGGCGATTTTTAAATCTTCGAAGTAGTAGAAAGAATATAAATAATGGCAAATTTAAAAGACATACGCATGCGAATTGATTCGACCAAGAATACGCAGCAGATTACCAAGGCGATGAAGCTGGTATCGGCAGCGAAGCTTCGCCGAGCGCAAAATAATATAACGAATATGCGACCGTATGCCATTACTTTAAAAAAAGTCATTGCGAATATTACAGCGACGCAAAAAGTATCGCATCCTTTAATGAAAAAGAAAGACAACGTAAAAAATGTCCTGCTTATCGTTTTAACCTCGGATCGTGGACTTTGCGGGGGCTTCAATTCGGGAATCAACAAGTTCGCAGAAAAATATTACCAAGATAACAAGCCTAAATTAGCAAAATTAGATTTTATTTTCATCGGTAAGCGTGGATTAGATTATTTTGCACGTCGTGATATTAAGGGAATTCAAAGCTTCTTAAAATTAGACAAAGAGATTTCATATGATCTTGCAAAAGGCGTTGCAGAAAACCTCATTAAGTTTTTCTTAGACGGCGAATACGATGAAATTCGTATGGTTTACAATGAATTCAGATCAGCTATCTCTCAGGTGGTTACTTGTGAAACATTGTTGCCAATCGAAGTCGACAAACCATCATTAGATGCAATTTCAAGACAAGCTTCAAATGACATTATTTTTGATCCGTCTCCGGAAGCGATTGTTGAAGATTTATTGAAGAAAAACTTCAATCTTCAAATGTACCGCGCGATGTCTGAGTCTGTAGCGTCTGAACATGGCGCCCGTATGACGGCTATGGAAAATGCGTCGAACAATGCAAAAGAAATGATTAATAGATTAACTTTGACGTACAACAAAGCTCGACAAGAAAAAATTACGACAGAATTAATTGAAATAGTATCCGGCGCAGAAGCACTTAAAGTATAAGAAAATATTAAGCTAAAAATATAAAATACAGAGGTAACAAATGTTAAAAGGTAAAATCAAACAAGTCACTGGTCCGGTCATCGACGTTGAATTTGAAGGCGGACAACTTCCTCCGATCAACGGCGCTTTAACCGTAACGAATAAATTTATTTCAGATAAAGCTAATAATTTAACTATGGAAACAGCTCAGCACTTAGGCGATAATACCATCCGTGCGATCGCGATGGACTCGACAGAAGGTCTCGTGCGCGGATCTGAAGTGACGTACACGGGGAACATGATTATGGCTCCGGTCGGTCGCGGAGTTTTAGGGCGCATCATCAACGTGATCGGTGAACCGATCGATGAAGCGGGTCCTTTAACAACAACTGAATCTTGGCCCATTCATCGGGCTGCTCCTCGCTTTGAAGATCAAGCGACATCGGCGGAAATGTTAGTTACCGGTATTAAAGTTGTGGATCTTTTAGCTCCTTACGCTAAGGGTGGTAAAATCGGATTATTTGGTGGTGCCGGCGTTGGTAAAACAGTTTTAATTCAAGAACTTATTCGAAACATTGCAACTGAACATGGTGGCTTTTCGGTTTTTGCGGGCGTCGGAGAGCGAACTCGTGAAGGAAATGATCTTTGGATGGAAATGAAAGAATCGGGAGTCCTCGCAAAGACAGCTCTGGTGTTCGGTCAGATGAATGAACCACCCGGAGCCCGTGCACGCGTTGCTTTAACCGGCTTAACCGTAGCGGAATATTTCCGTGACGTCGAAAAACAAGACGTTCTTTTCTTTGTGGATAATATTTTCCGATTTACTCAAGCCGGCGCGGAAGTTTCAGCCTTATTAGGACGTATTCCTTCAGCTGTGGGATACCAGCCAAATTTAGCTTCTGAAATGGGAGCCATGCAGGAACGCATTACTTCAACTAAAAATGGATCAATCACTTCAGTTCAAGCGGTCTACGTTCCGGCGGATGATTACACGGATCCAGCTCCAGCCACAACGTTTACTCACTTAGATGCCACAACCAATTTAGATCGTGAAATCGCAGCTCAAGCGATTTTCCCAGCAGTTCATCCGTTGACTTCAACGTCTCGTCTTTTAGATCCAGCGGTAGTAGGCGAATTACATTATAAAACAGCGCGGGATGTTCAGGCGTTATTACAACGTTATAAAGAATTACAAGATATCATCGCTATTTTGGGAATGGATGAATTATCTGAGGAAGATAAAGCAGTTGTTTCTCGGGCTCGTCGTATCCAGCGTTTTATGGCTCAACCGTTTTTTGTGGCGGAACAATTCACGAACATGCCAGGTAAATACGTTGATGTGAAAGACACCATCAAAGGTTTCCGCGAAATTGTTGACGGTAAACATGATGCACTTCCTGAACAGGCGTTCTACATGGTGGGAACAATTGAAGACGTGATCGAAAAAGCGAAAAAATTAGCTCAAGCTTAAGTTTAAGTTTGAAAAGGGCTGGTACATAATGAAATTAAACGTTTTAACTCCAGAGAAAAAAGTTCTCGTGAATCAGGAAATTACTGAGATCACGGTGCCGGTCCAATCTGGTGAACGACAAATCTTACCGGGTCACGTTCCGATGATTGCAAGCTTAGGTACCGGCGTTTTGAAATATAAAATTGCCGGCTCTGATATACAGAACAAATTTGTCATCAGCTGGGGTTACTGCGAAGTTAATCCCGAGGGCGTAAATATTTTAGCTGAATTTATTATGTCTAAAGAAGAAGTTAATGAAGATTCGGCCAGATCTAATATTGTCGCGAACAAGATCAAACTTGTGAACGAAATTTTAACTGATGCTGATTATGAAATTGCATTGAATGAAATTCAAAAATCTGAAAGCGCGCTGACACTGTAAAATCTTAAAGCTTATGCATCTGTTTGAATAGACCAAGGTCTTAAACCCTTGGTCTTTTTTTTTCTTTCCAGCAGGTCTTTTTGACAATTTTATCCTCTGTAGAATCAGAAGCGGATACACTTACCGTATGGATAAAGAACAAGTTTATTTTAAGCATTTAAGACTGGCTCTAAGCCTTTTCCTATTTTTAGTTTTTTATCTGGCAACTTCACCAAATGCTTTTGCTCAAAATGCAGATGACACCGTGGTGGTTGAACGCATGAAAGATCCCACTTTACCGTACAAAGAGCGTCGAAGCACTTGGGGCACTTTGTTTGCGATTAATTACGAACAGTTTTATCCTGAAAATTATGACTCCCTAGTTTTGAATAAAGATTACAAAACCATCAGTGGAGATAAGGGTATTTCTATGATCGGTGCCGAATTCGGATTGAAGTATAATTTTTCTTTAGGATCTATGACTGCCTTAGCTGGCTATTCCCACGGGAGTATTGATAATACAGCGACAGGTTTAAACCAAATTTCGGCCAGCATTCGTAAATTAGATTTAAATATATCATTAGATAATCTTCTCGATGAACCTTACATTGTTGTCTATGCACAAGTTGGTTTTCATTCAATTGATTGGAAAGAAAAGTCCACATTTAACGGTATAGCAAACGAAGAGAGTTTTAGTACGGATTGGAACATTCATTACAAAGTCGGATTATCTTTTCAATTGAACTGGATCGAAAGATCAATAGACCCTTCTTCACAAGACGAATCTCTGCGCTCTGGTTTAGAAAATACTTTCATCGATGTCTTCTATACTTCGTACGCACAACCAACTCAGGTCGCGAAAGTTAACGGAGCCGAAGGTGAAGCTGATCTACAAAGTAGTCAGATTGGCGCTGGGCTGAAATTAGAATTTTAAGGAACAAATGAAATTGATCATCACAATGACTTTATTAAGTTTTTTGAGTCTTTCTGCTTTTGCTGAGAAGGATCTTTGCCTGATTCACCCGATCGTCGATCAAAAAGCATTTAGAAACGTATGCAACTTTATTGATTTGCATCCGGTCAAGAGTAATATTCTAACTGCCGAACAAATCAAAGTTGGACAAAAAATCGTAACTCAAGAAAATGAATTTACCCAGATAACGTTTAGCCAG
>JACMMZ010000154.1 GCA_014378775.1 Pseudobdellovibrionaceae bacterium | reverse complement strand
TTAAACATACAAAAAAGATTAAGTAATGAATAAAGAAGTTAAAAAAAATTTTGATTTTAAAATTGCCGGTGTCTCTTATAAAATAAAATCTTCTCACAACGAAGAGACCGTGCAAAATTTAGTGAACTACGTGGATCAGAAAGTAACTGATGCCATGAAGGTCACTAAGAACGCTTCTTTTCAAAATGCTGCGGTTTTGGCAGCGCTTAATATAGCTGAAGAGCTAATCCTCTTGAAAACAAGAGCGTATGACGAACTTGAGATACTTGAAGAAAAAGCTTCAAAATTAGCAAGTAAAATTGATTCTTCTAAAGTCGACAAAATTAATTGGAGCTAAATTAATTATCGTCGAGGTCCGTTTTGAACAACTTAAAGATTCAAAATTTAAAAACACAACATCGTTTGCTTTTGAAAAAGCAAATAAGCGACTTGTCGTCGTCGGATCGTGAAGCTAAATCAGAAAACATAAATATTCATTTGAAGCAAAAATTACATGAGGCCAAAGGTCCATGGGGCGCTTTCAACTCGTTACCGTCCGAGCCAGTTATTCAATGGTCAGAATTAAATCCGCATATCCAGTGGTACTTCGTCGAAGTCCTCAATCAGAGTCTCGTTTTTAAAAAAGACCAAGATGTGGTTGAAGCACAGGCTTTACAGGGGATTTGTATTCCGGCTTTGGGCTTTAACCTTAATGGAGCCCGTTTGGGGCGCGGTGGCGGTTTTTATGACCGAGCACTGATAGATTATAATGGAATTAAAATTGGGATTTCCTATGACTTTGCTGTCAGCAAAGATAGGCCCTTTGAAACACATGATATAAAAGTCGATGTGATCGTTACGGATCGCAGAATTGTAGATGCAGCTTAATACGCTGTAAAAAAGGAAGTTGTTATGGAAATGGTTATCGCAGCTATAGTAGGTTTATTGATCGGCGCATTTGTGATGTTTGCCGTTAAAAGATTGAATGAGCAAAATACGAAAAAGACAGCGGCCTCAGAAGCCCAGCGGATCATTAGCAAAGCTCAATCAGAAGTCGCTAAAATAAAAAAAGATTCCGATGCTAAGGCCAAAGATTTCGAAGTCAAAGCCCGTAAGAATACGGAAACCGAAATCAATAAGCAAAAGGCGCAGATGAAGAATAAAGAATCTCAGCTGGAGCGGCGTTTGAAAGAAGTGGAAGATCAACATAAAAACCGCATGGATGAAAATGATAAATTTTCCCAAAGTTTAAAAGATCGCCAAGAAAAAATTCAAATTTCTGAAAATCGATTAAAAGATGCAGAAAAATCGACGCACGAACAAATTCATTTCTTACAAAAAAAATTAGAGAATGTAGCAGGGATGTCGCAGGATCAGGCCAAACGAGAATTATTCATCGTGATGGAAGATGCTGCGAAAAAAGAAGCTTCGATTCGTATTTCTCAAATTGAAGAAGAAACGATTAAAGAAGCGGACAAAAGATCTAAAGCGGTTATTGCTCGGGCATTAGCGCGGTTCGCTTCGGAATACACGTCGGAAAGAACCGTATCCGTTATGAGTCTGACTTCAGATGAAATGAAGGGTAAAATTATTGGACGCGAAGGTCGCAATATCCGAACCCTAGAAGCTTTATGCGGAGTCGATTTGATTGTGGATGATACGCCGGAAACCATCGTGATTTCAGGTTTCGATCCTGTTCGTCGTGAATTGGCTCGAAGAACCATTGATAAACTGATGGAAGACGGACGCGTTCATCCAGCACGAATTGAAGAAGTGGTTGAAAAACAAAAAGTCGAATTACAAAAATCCATGAAAGAAGAAGGCGATAAAGTCATTATCGAATTGGGTCTTTCCGGAATTCATAATGAACTGGTTAAGTTGATTGGGGCTCTAAAATATCGAAACACCCACGCACAAAATGCCTTAAATTATTCGATGGAAGTGGCACATATAGCATCGTTATTAGCAGCTGAATTAGGTTATAACATAAAGCTAGCTAAGCGTGCGGGTATTTTACATTACATCGGAATTGCAGCGGATCATACCTTCGAAGGAAATCATTCAACGGTTGCGGCCAGCCTGGCTAAAAAATTCGGAGAAACCGAAGAAGTTTGCCACGCGATTTTAGCCCAGCAAGATGAAGATAAACACGGATCGGTTTTAGCTTGGATTATTCACGCGGCCAGCATCTTGTCGAATTCAAGACCGGGCGCTCGTCGTCCACAAATGGACAGTTTCATTAATCGTCTTAAAGATCTTGAAAGCATTTCGAACTCTTTTGACGGAGTCATTAAATCCGTCGCGGTCCAAGCGGGTCGTGAAATACGGGTCTTGGTTGAAAGTTCCAAAGTGACTGATGACCAGTCGATTGTTTTAGCTCGTGATATTATCAAAAAAATCGAACGGGAACTTCCGCATGTGGGATCGGTCAAGGTCACCGTGATGCGTGAAACGCGATCTGTGGAAATGGCCAGATAATATGTTCCTGAACCCGGAAGAGCAACTTGAGCGCATTAAATACGGTACCGTAGATTTTATCTCGGATGCCGATATGTTGAAGAAACTTAAAAAAAGTTTTGAAACTAAAGCGCCGTTGAAAATTAAACTGGGTGCGGATCCTAATCGTCCGGATATTCATTTAGGCCACACCGTTGTGATTAATAAATTAAAAACGATTCAAGATCTCGGACATCACATTCAGTTTCTGATCGGCGATTTTACGGCTCTGATCGGTGATCCCACGGGAAAAAACACCACGCGTCCGATACTGTCTCGTGAAGAGATTCTAGAAAATGCCAAAAGCTATGCCGAGCAAATTTTTAAAATATTAGATCCAGAAAAAACTGAGATCGTTTATAATTCGGATTGGTTAATGAAATTCACCCCAATTGATTTTATTAAACTTTCAGCTCAGTACACGGTGGCGCGCATGTTAGAGCGTGATGACTTTACTAATCGGTATAAATCAGGATCTCCGATTTCGATTCATGAATTTTTATATCCACTTTGTCAGGGCTACGATTCGGTCGCTTTAAAAACAGATCTTGAATTAGGTGGAACGGATCAAAAGTTTAATTTATTAGTTGGTCGCGATCTTCAATCGAATTACGGCCAAGCCCCGCAGTGTATTTTAACCATGCCGATTTTGGAAGGTCTGGACGGCGTAAATAAAATGTCAAAGTCCTTAGATAATTACATCGGTATCAACGAGACACCGAAAGACATGTTCGGAAAAACTATGCGTATTTCTGATGAATTGATGTTTAGATATTACGAATTACTGACTGATTTAAAGCCTAGTGATGTTGTGCAATTAAAAACTGATGTCAAATCAGGAAAAAAACACCCGCGTGAAGTGAAAGTGGATTTAGCTAAATTTTTAGTGGGCCGTTTTCATTCTCAGGCGGCAGCGAAGTCGGCTGAAGACGAATTCAATCGTATTTTTGTCGATAAAGGTTTGCCTGACAAAATAGAAGAATTTGTGCTTTCGGAAGAGCTGTCGATCACGCAGCTTTTAGTCAAATCCGGTTGTGCGCAGTCCAATGGTGAAGCGACTCGTTTAATAGCGGGTGGTGGAGTCAGTCTTGATCAGCAAAAAGTCAGTGATCCTAAATTAATAATCAGCTTAAAACCAAACGAGAGCGTGATTTTAAAAGCCGGTAAGAAAAAGTTTTTCAAAGTTATTCGTAAAAATAATAAACCTGCTTTGAAGCAGGATGAGATGAGTGAAGATGAAAATTAAATTTATGCCACAAAATATCGAGATTGAGGGAAACCCTAACAAAACTCTTTTACAAATGGCGCAAGAAAATCAAATTAAAATTAAATCGATCTGTAACGGAAAACCGTCCTGCGCTGAATGCCGCGTAAAAATCCTTGAGGGTTCAAGCAACGTTCCGCCCCCGGGAAAAGAAGAACTCAATCTGATTGGTACGAGTTATTTCATCGACAACCGCCGGTTAAGCTGCCAGGTGCGGTGTTTCGGAAGCATCACTGTAGATTTGACCGAGCAGCTTGCTAAGATCGATACACAAAAGAAAATCAAAGGCGTTAAAACCAAAGATCAAAAAGATGTTCACGCGAAACAAGATACTTTCATTTTATCCGATGACGAAAGAGCCCATCAAGCTCAAATCAAAGAGGAGCATAAACAAGAATCTAAACCAGATCATCGAAATGAAAATCGCCCGCAACAAAATCGTCAGAATCAGAATCAAAATCAGAACAAGCCCGATAACCGAAATAACAACCGAAACGATCAGCGGCCGCAGAAAAAATTAGATAATCGCCCCGATATTCGATCCCAAAATCAAATGAATCAGAATAATCAAAAACCGTCCGATTCGAACGTAAAGCCGACTGAAAACAAGGATTAAAAGGGTAAAGATTACTTAGTTTTTTAAATTTCATGCCCTTTTAGGCCATAATGGTTTAAATCTTCCGTGATACGATCTTTAATTAGTCAGGAATTTGTATGTCGAAATGCGCTGTATGCACCACTAAAAAGCCCACCTTAGAATGTGGTATTTGTCATTCGGCTATTTGTAAGTCGTGCACTGATTTTGTGGACGAATCAACATTTCGGTATGCGCCCCAAATTCCCAATAAACTTCAAGCCTCTTCGACCTATTGTCTCAATTGCTACACCACTGATGTTCGACCAGAGATTGAAAAATACGAAAACTTATTAGCCGAAGCCAAAGAGATCCGGGTTTACGATATCACTCAGACCAAAGAAACACGGCTGTTTAAGCGATTAGAGCCCGTGATCGAAGTAAAAGCTTGCGTGGATGTACCAGAAGCAACGATAAAATTAGCATTCATTACAGCTTCGCTTGGCTTTAATTGCATGATCGACATGAAACTTAAAACAATTAAAATCCGCGACGGCAGTTATCAAACATCTGAAGTCAACGGGTCGGCTATTCCCACGCATTTGGATGAAACCAAGGTCATGCGCGACCGATCGTTTAGCGATCCTAATTAATTCGCTTTAAAATTAAAAAAGACATCCATCCAAAAAGGGCTGTCTGATCCTGATTTTAACGAAAAATCAGGATCAGAATATCAAAATCAGACGTGTTTCTGTTTTATTTTTTAAACGGCATTTGCGAGTTTAATCCGACATCTTCAGGCAAAGCCACGTATATGAGATGATCGACCCATTTTCCGTTTTCATACCAAAACTTTTTGCGAATCCCTTCTTTTTTCATGCCTAAAACTTTCACCATTTTGATCGATTTTTTGTTATCCAGATTGATCGCGGCCTCAAGACGATTTAGTTTGAGTTCCTTAAAACCAATTCTTAGGCCCATGGCAGCGGCCTCGGATCCAAATCCATTTCCCCAATGACGATTGTGAATGCGGTAGCCATAATTAGCGAACTGCAAATCAGATCGATCATAAATATTAAAATCGATCAGACCCACGAGCACTTTAGTTTTCTTTTGAAAAATCCCGTACCGGTAATAATCATCTTTTCCCGCTAACCCCTTATATTCTTGCAGAATATTTTTAAAAATTTTGAGCGTGCACTCGGAAGCCGGGTAGGGATCACGATCCCATTTACTTTGCCGTGGTAAACCGTAGACGTGCGCATCGAGCCATGTTCTATAGTCGCTAGTTTTCAGCGGACGAATGATCAGGCGTTTTGTTTTGTGTTCAGTTTGCTTCATTAATTTATCATTTCATTTTTTTTGATATAAAAAAAGCCCCAACGATTTCGTTGAGGCTTTTGAATGTTTAGCTCTGATCTGAAAGTTTTTATTGAAAAACTATTCTTCTCTTTTTGCGCGACGGAAAGGAGAACGAGATTTCGCTCCGCTTTCGTTGCTGGCGAAACGACTTGGAGCGCCTTCGCGTGGTCCATCGAAACGTCCACCGCGTGATCCGCCTGGAGCACTGGTTGAAACAGGACGAGGAGCAAAGTTACCTTCAGCGCGAGGGGCACGGTCAGCCGAATATCCGCCGCCTGCATTAGTAGGAGCACGGTCAGCCGAATATCCACCGCCACCGCTTGATGCGCCGTCATTACGACTCCAACGACCACCACCGCCACCAGCGGGTCCGTTACTTGGACGACGAGGTCCGCCGGGGTTGAAACCACCGCGATCAGAAGAATAACCGCCGCCTTGGCCGCCACCTCGGTCGTTACCGAAGCTGCGACGAGGTCCACCGGGATTAAAACTGCGATCATTGTTGTACCCACCGCGATCTCCGCCACGGTCATTACTGTACCCACCGCGATCAGAAGAATAACCACCGCCTTGGCCACCGCTACTGAAATTATCGTTTTTACGTAATTCTAATGAGCGAGGTTGTTTCATTTGTAATTCTTCAGATTGTCCGAAGTATTGAAAAGCGCGCACTAACCACTGACGAGTCTCAAGCGATAAATTTTGAACTACGTCATCTTCGATTTTTGCTAAGGCTTTTTCAAATTTAGAGAATTCAGAATCACGGAACGGCTTAGTTGCGATTTCTTTTAACCATTTAACTTTTTGGTTTACTTGAACATCTTCTACCGACGGAATAACTAATTTTTTAAATTCGAAATCCAATGCGCGCTCAAAACGACGTAACGCCGGACTTTCTTTGGGTTTAACCATAGTCCAAACGATTCCACCTTTACCGGCACGGGCTGTACGGCCGATACGGTGAGTGTAAGTTTCGGTATCCCAAGGAATTTCGAAATTCACCACGTGCGATAAATCTTGAATATCTAATCCACGAGCCGCAACGTCAGTTGCAACTAAGATTTTCGTTTGTTTAGCTTTCATACGGTTAATGGTACGAGTTCTTTCCGCCTGAACTTTATCTCCGTGAAGTGAATCCACGTCTAAGCCTAAGTTTCTCAGGCAAAGTTCTAATTCAGCCACTTGTTTTTTTGTAGTAGCGAAAATAATACCGTAGAATTCAGGTTCATTTTTAATTAATAACGATAAAGCATCAATTTTATCTTCTTCAAAAATCACCGCGGCGTAAGAATCAACTTTGATCTTCTCCATTTTAGTATTTAATTTTACTTCATGGGGGTTGTGTAAATATTTTTTAGCTAATTTTTTGATATTTTCACTCATGGTGGCTGAAAATAACCACGTCGTGAATTGCTTATCTTCAACTTTAGTTTTTCCGCCAGCGTTTTCGTCTAAAGATTTCCAGATCGATTCTAAAGCATCTTGGAAACCGAAAGAAAGCATTTCATCGGCTTCATCTAAAATGAAGTATTTAACACCTTGTAAACGAATTAATTTTTGTTCGATCAAATCGATCAAACGTCCCGGAGTACTGACCACAACATGCGGATTAGCTTTGAGTGCGCGTAATTGTTTGTCGTAAGATTCTCCACCTAAAATGGTGGCGACTTTAATTCCTTTTTGATCGCCCATATTCTTAATATTTAAAGCGACTTGTTGTGCTAATTCTCGCGTCGGACACAGGACTAAACCCTGAAGGCTGCCATTGATGTCGATTTTCTCAATCATGGGAATACCAAAGGCAGCGGTTTTACCCGTTCCTGTTTTAGCCAGCGCGATAATGTCAGAAACATTATCCATTAAAAATGGAATACACGCTTTTTGGATGGAGGTGGCCGTTGTGTATTTCATGCGTTCGATCGACTTCAAGGTCTCTTTTGATAGACCAAATTCTTCAAAATCATTAACCACTGTCTCAGCTTCCAAGGCCGCATCAACGGTTGTTGCTGCTATTGTTGCTCTTGGTTCTAAGGTTGTTGGTTCAATGGTTTCGTTTTGAGGAGTGTTATCCACGGGATTCTCATTTCTAGCTTTTGAGGGCTGGTTGTGCTGTATATCAATAATGCGGCACGTTGTCAGATGAACTGATGCAAGTAAAGGCATATCGATTTGAAAGTAATTTTTATATGTTGTTTTTAGAGTCTTATTTGAATGTTTTTATTTGTGTGTGTTCTACTGAGCTTGAAGCAGCGAATCTGAGTTCCGTAAAGCTAACCTTGTGGTGCTTTGAGACGTGTAAATTTAACATGGTGGAGTGTCTCTTGAATCCTTACCCCTAGTGTGGACATGAGACGTCGCCGTATATCTAATTTAATTGAACCTAATTCATCTGACCGAAAATTTATTAAAAATGCTGTTCGAATATTTACTTAAAATATTTCAGACGTTTAACTAGACGTTGAAGCTTGAGCCGCAGCCGCAGTTTTTTGTCGCATTGGGATTTTCGAAAACGAAGCCTTTACCGTTGAGTCCTCCTGAGTAATCCAGAGTCATGCCGATGATATAAAGTAAGCTTTGACCATCGACAACGATTTTTTCGCCGTTCGCTTCAAAGGTTTGATCGCCCGCTTGCGGGCTATTATCAAAATTCATTTTATATGACAATCCGGAGCAGCCACCTTTTTTCACTTCGACCCGAAGCGCGGCCGTTTCAGGCTGTCCTTCTTCAAGCTTAAGATTTTTGAGTTTACTGGCTGCGGTTTGGGAAATATCTATCATGAGACTAGCTTACACCAGTTTTCAGCCGTTGTCAGGTACTGATCAATAATTTTTATGCTTGAGCTGAAAGGTTATTTATAGCTTTAAAACCCCTACATTGCTTAAGATATCATTATGAAAGCTCAAAATAAAAAAAACCGGGTATCGGTCACCAAACCAAGGTTCACGGCCGCAGAAACCCAGGTAAATTGGAAAAAGTTCGATTCAAAGATTTTAAACTCTCAAGGAGCTGCGATTTTTGAAATGAAAAACATTGAGGCTCCGGCATCTTGGTCGCAAACGGCCGTCGATATCGTGGCCAGCAAATACTTTTTTAAAGGTCACGAGAAATCGGTCAGGCAGCTCGTAAACCGGGTGGCACGCGGATTAGAAACCGCGATTGTGCAAAGTAAAATTTTTAAAAATAAAAATGACATCAAAAATTATATCAACGAAATTAAACTCGGTTTATACCGACAAGAATTCGCCTTCAATTCTCCGGTTTGGTTCAATTGTGGCCTATCAGAGACTTACAAAGCAAAATCTAAAAGTGATCAGCACTACGCTTTCAATTTTAAAAATAAAAAAATAGAACCAGTGCCCGATGTTTATAAACGACCACAGTCTTCAGCTTGTTTCATTCAATCGGTAGATGACAGCTTGGAATCTATTTTTGAT
>JACMMZ010000153.1 GCA_014378775.1 Pseudobdellovibrionaceae bacterium | reverse complement strand
CCACCAAAAGAAATTTTTTTATTGGCCATCACAAACCCATGACTGGTCAAACTCTCCAACATCAAAACGTGATAACCTAAATCTTGATATAAGATTTTAATTAAAAACCGCTCCGCCATAAATTCGTCGCGGTTCCCGTGAATTCCCATTCGAAAAATAACCAGCGGACGCCGCATTTGCGCCTCGGTTTTTTCATGCAGTCCGATCAGTCCGCGAACTTTTAAAGTCGGCGATTGTTGAAAGTCGATATTTTTGAATCCGTATTTTCCTTCAGCGTCGAAATCAAAAAATATTTTACTTCGAAAGGAATTAATAAAGTCGAGTTTTTCTGTGATGTGACATAATGACGGATTGAGTTGGGACTGTTTCAAACTCGCTAAACATTCAGGTGTGGTTAATTCTGGCGCCTTCCACCGCGGCAACTTGTTCATGAGATCCAAGATAAACTGCGGGTAAGAAGAAAGATTCGAATTCGGGACCTGGGAAAAAGCTCTCTCGACGAGCACCGGACTAGATAAAAGAACCAATAAGAGCCATTTCATGCTCGGACTATTTCACAACCGAGCCTGTCTTGCAATTTCGCACCTTGGCATAAGGCCTCTTTCAAAAACTCATGGACAGTTCCTGTGTCTTTTTTTACACTTAAGGTTTCATTTTATAAGGAGAATTTTTCCATGGCACCGCAAGAAAATCTAAATCCACATTCTGAAGCTCATCTTAATGGTCCGTTATTTCAAAATGCGTTGATGACAATAAAAGACGCTGCAAAAATTATTAATTGCGATCCCAATATTTTGGAACGTTTGGAGCGACCGCGCCGCTGCTTAACGGTTTCGGTTCCGGTTCGGATGGATGATCAATCCGTAAAAGTTTTCACCGGCTACCGCGTGCAGTACAATTCCACTTTAGGTCCCTATAAAGGTGGAATTCGTTATCACCAAAATGTAGATTTAGCCGAAGTCGTTGGCTTAGCGGCATTGATGACTTTTAAAAATTCAGTATTAGGTTTACCTTTGGGCGGAGCTAAAGGCGGAATCTGCGTGGATCCCACTAAATTATCTCGGGCCGAAAATCAAAGTTTAACTCGCAGGTACGCCTCTGAAATCGCTCCGTTTGTTGGACCTACTAAAGATATTCCTGCTCCGGACGTGGGAACAAATCCTCAAACGATGGCTTGGTTCATGGACACCTATTCTCAAGAACAAGGTGGCTATGCACAACCCGGAGTTGTGACTGGTAAACCGGTCGAAATTGGTGGATCTTTGGGTCGAAACCACGCCACTGGTTTGGGCGTGATTTACATTTGTGAAAAGGCCATGGAAATTAAAGGTATGAAAATGGCGGGTTCCCGAATTGTGGTGCAAGGTTTCGGTAACGTTGGATCTTTTGCCGCAAAATTTGCGCACGAACGCGGAGCTCGCATCATTGCGGTGTCTGATGTTTCCGGTGGATATTTTAACGGAGATGGATTGAATATTACAGACATGATGGAATACGTAAAACAAAACAAATCATTAAAAGATTATTCAAAAGCGCAGATGATTTCAAATGAACAATTATTAGAACTTGAGTGCGATGCTTTATTACCTTGTGCCTTGGAAGGCCAAATCGACACTCACAACGCCGAAAAAATTAAAGCCAAAATGATTATCGAAGGCGCCAATGGTCCTATCACAAATGCCGCGACAAAAATTTTAGATCAGCGCGGTGTTTTCATCGCGCCGGATGTCATCGCAAACGGTGGCGGGGTGATCGTGTCTTATTTTGAATGGGTTCAAGACATCATGTCTTTTTTCTGGGAAGAGCAAGATGTGGACACTAAATTAAAAGGTGTCCTCCTCAGAGCTTTTGATACCGTTTGTAAATTTCAAGCAGAGAAAAAAGTCGACATGAGGTCAGCCGCCATGGCCGTTTCCATTCAACGTTTAGAAAAAGCCATGTTGTTACGTGGTTTGTACCCTCGTTAGTTTTATGCTTAAACCCTGGCTTTGGTTACCGCCTCAAGTCGCTCACGACCTTAGTCTGTATAGTTTGAAATTCTTGAGTCTGATACCCAGGGGATCAGACTCTTTAAAAATCTTTTCGTGGAGCTCGCTTCAATGGATCTCGTCTTCTCGTCAGCTTCTCTTCACAAATCCCTTAGGAATTGCCGGCGGCGTTGATAAAAACGCCGAAACCGTGTTAGCTTGGCAGAGTCTCGGCTGCGGCTTTGTCGAAATCGGAACCGTCACACCCTTACCCCAAAATCCTAATCCCGGAAAAATTATTCAACGAGATTTGAAAACACTTTCGCTGTGGAATAAAATGGGATTTCCATCCCACGGGGCCCAAGTCGTTTTGAAAAATGTGGAAACATTGAAGCAAAGTCAAAAATTAAATATTCCAATATTTATTAACCTTGGAAAAAATCGCACAACCACCAATGAGAATGCACACCTCGATTATACAAAATTGATGACACTATTTCAAAATGCAGCTGACGCTTTTGTGATTAATATCAGTAGCCCCAATACGGTGGGACTTCGTGATCTTGCAAAATCGGAAACCTTTGAACCTTTTATTCATACCTTGATGAAACATCATAAAAATTTATCTATTCGTCCACCATTATTGATTAAGCTCAGCCCGGATTTATCGATTGATGATTTTGAACTCACTCTGCGTACGTGCTTAAAATATGACATTGATGGTTTTATTCTCACCAACAGCACGGTTTCACGAGATCAGACATCATTTTATCCCACTGAAGGTGGTGTTTCCGGAGCTCCATTGAAAAATCTCTCGCTGAAAGCATTAAGATGCGCCGTTAAAATCTGTTCTGCAGAAAAAACGAAAAAAATCATCATTTCGACCGGTGGAGTGATGACAGCGGCAGATGTTTTTGAAAGAATAGAAATGGGTGCCGATTTAGTTCAAGTGTATTCAACACTTATCTTCGAAGGACCTGGTTTTTTCAGAAAGGTCGCAAAGTTTGCTAAACAGCGAGAACACACATCCAGATCAAAAAAATTCGGAACTCCCGAAGCGCCCTCGCGTGAAGAAAAACTGGATTCCAGTGGTGGCCGGTTGCCTTAAAAAAGATGGAAAAATTTTAGTCGGCCAGAGGCCTCAGACTCACACTTTAGGTGGGCTGTGGGAATTCCCCGGTGGAAAAATTGAATTGGGTGAATCACCCGAATTTGCATTAGCTCGTGAACTGCAAGAAGAACTCGGAATTATGGCCGAAGTAGGCGAACTCAAAATTGCATGCACACATTCCTACGGTGATGTCGGTATCGTTATTTTATTTTACGAAATTTTATTTTGGAAAGGTGAACCCAAAGCGCAGCACCACACCGAATTAGAATGGATTTTACCATCTGAGCTTCCGCTTCGAAAAATACCGGATGCCAACCGCAAAAATTTAGATCGCATTTTCAGTGCGTTTAACTTAATAAAATAAATGGCCTCAATACTGATTCACACCTCTTCCAAAATGCTTCCCCTTGAAAATCAGGCCCTACGGTTACAACAAGAATTACAAATTATCGGACATAACGTGGAATTCTCTAACCGAACTCACCCCTATCAATTATTAAAAAATCGCTATGATATTTTACATGTTTTATCAGATACTACAAATTTGAGCCTGATCGATGTCCCCTTGGTTTTGCTAGCTAAAATGAATAGAACGGCGACCGTGATTTCTCAGTACGACACTTTTGATGTTTTACCATCGCATTTTTTAAATCAGTTCGGATCTAATTTGATCGACGCTTATTCCACCACCGACATTGAAAACTTGAAGGCTCAGAAAAGTATTCGCAAAAATAAATTTATTCTTCCACTTTTGCCGACAGAAATTAAGATTAAGAATTCAGAAAAATCAAAAGAGCCACTTACCATTCAATTTTTGTCTAAAAATTTTCAAGAGCTTTCAACGGCGCAAGCGCCAAACTTTGTTGATGCCTCGCAGATGACTATTAATTTAAAATCCTCCGCCATCCGCAAAAGCTGGAACCAGTTTCAGGCCAGGCATTCCCTGTTTAAAAAATCCATTCTCATCCTCAATTTTGAAAATTCTACTGAACTGATGCAAAATCATTCGATGATATTTCATTTAAGTTCTGTTAATTCGACGGTTCAGTTTCAGAAATTATCAGACTTTGCCTGCGCCTATCGGCAATTCGTTGTACTGAGTCAAAAACAAGCTTCAGGCTATGCTGAGTTTTGGATTCATAACCAAAATTGTTGGATCAGCGATATAAAATCAGAGCCCGCTATCGGACCAGAAAAAATTGAATTATCGGCGAAGAACTTTTTCAGAAAAAAAAATTCTGAATCGATGAAAATTTCCATTGAAAACAAAATAAATGAACTTTCTCGGATTTATGCTAAAATTATGCATGAAAAGATTTTGACCTATCAACCCAACGAGGCCCGGTAAGCCATGAGCACTCAAAAATTAAGAATTTGTCTGATTGGTCAAAAAATTTTAGTGCAGAGTCGTTCTTCTGATACCGGTATGTTGTGGCCGCTAGCCCAGGGGTTATCTCAAAAAGGTCATGATGTGACAATCATTTCCACCACTTCGCCGATAAAAAAAGCGGAAGTTTTTCGTGATGGCATAAAAGCTTATTACCTTTACGATGGGCCGGCAGGAAAATCGAAAGTTTACGCCTTTTCAGATCAGGTGCTTAAAAAGTTTTTAAGTCTGCACCATGATAAGCCTTTTGATATTGTTCACAGCGTCGATGACAGCGGTTACAAAATAGGGCGAAATAAAAAATCGCTGAAGGTCCGATTAGCTTACGATATTGAAGCCACCGGGATGGCCGAATTGTTTTCGATCATGGCGGAAAACAACGGCACACTAAGATCACAATTTAAAACATCGATTCAAATTGGGTTTCGATTTCTACAATCTTATTTTTTAAAAGAGCGCGCACTTTTACAAACCGCTGACGGTATTTTTACTACCACTCCACAGCAAAGAACTCTGCTAGAACGATATTACCTGTATCCGGATTATCATACCTACACCGTGCCTTACGGAATCAATTTGGGTGACTTGACCGAACGCCAAGAATCTGAAAATTTTAAAATGAAATTACAAATTCCTGATGACGCTCAAATTATTTTAGCCGTTTCTGATTTTACCAATACCCTGGAATTAAAACCCTTACTTAAAGCGTTTGAAAAAGTTGTTCTTAAAAATTCAAATTCTTATTTGATTTTAATCGGTGATGGTCCGCAGTGGAAAAATGTCGAATACCTCATGCTCAAACTTGTTCTTGGTAGCCGCGTGATTATGCCCGGGTCAGTGGATGCCCATGAGCTTTTGAATTACATCAGTTTGTGCAGCGTGTATGTAAATTTGAGTTCGCAGTCGACCGGTTTAGAGCCCAGTATGATCGAAGCCATGGCGCAAAAAAAGATTGTGATTGGATCTGAGCTCAGTCCTATTTCAGAATTTATCACAGAAAAAGAAAATGGTTTTTTGGTTCGTCCTGCTGACGAAGAAACTCTTGTCACGTTATTATCAAATATTTTAAACCCAGCTATCACGTCAACCGAAAGCATTGATTTTGCTCAAATCGGAGAGAAAGCCCGTCAGAAGGTCCTGGAATCATTTAATCGTCAAAAGATGATCGAATCCCTGATTGAAGCCTATTACGAAATCCTTCGTAAATCGTCTAAATTAAGCAGTGCGCCAGTTAAAAGAGTTGTCAGCATAGGGAAATAACTTAAGTATATAAGGTATTTAGAGGATTTTATGACAAAAGCTGACCTGATCAATCTTGTTTCTGAAAAAGCCGGTATCACCCGAGTCAAAGCGGAAGCCGTTGTGAATACAATTTTTGATTCTATGGTTGAAGCGCTGATGAAAGATGACCGTATTGAAATCCGCGGTTTTGGATCTTTCGTTAATCGCGAATATGATTCTTACAAAGGGAGAAATCCCCGTACCGGCGAAGTCATCGCCGTCGGTGAAAAGAAACTTCCGTTTTTCAAAGTCGGCAAAGAACTTAAAGACTCATTGAATAAGTAATTTTAAATTTCAAATCTGATCAATATTCTTTATATTTTTCAGCGCCATATACAATCGTTCCAGCCCCACCGCTATTCCTGAGCTCGGTGGCATCCCTTGATCCAGGGCTTCGAAAAAAGTTTCATCTAAACTGATTTCTTCTTTTCCCATTTGTTTCTTTTTTCTCAAGTCATCTTTTGCGCGGGCCCTTTGGATTTCAGGATCATTGAGTTCATGAAACGCATTGGCTAATTCCAAACCATTCCAATAGGCTTCGAAGCGATCGCCCCACCCGTTTTGATCTAACCTGGCTAAAGCGGCTTGATACGGTGGATATTTTTCCACGAACACCAGGCGATCCGGTGGCCATTGATTTTCTATTTTTTCCATGAAGATCAGATAAAAATAATCATCAATGGTGGTTGCTGATTTCACATCCACATTCAGTTTTGCTGCCAATTGCTTGAGTTCATCTTCGGATGTGCGTGGAGTTAATTTGAAATCGCAATATTTTTGAAAGAGTTCTTCCATGGTAAAGGTCAGAACTTCTTTTGGTCTTGCGACTTTTAATTTGTCGGCGGTGTGTTCAATAAGTTCAATCATATCATGTTTGATGGTCGAAAGATTTGTATAACTTCGGTACCACTCAAGCATGGTAAATTCGAAATGGTGACTCTCAGATTTTTCGCCATTTCTAAAAACACTGGCAATTTCATAAATACGCTCGGCCCCTAAAGCTAATAATTTTTTCAAGTTGATTTCCGGAGACGTGGGAAGAAAAAATTTTTCACGTGTTGAACCGTTCACGAATTCAGTCGAAAACACATCAAGCGAAGGTTCGGTTCCCGGGCATTTTACCAATGTCGGAGTTTTTACCTCTAAAAATCTTTTCTCTTTGAAAAAATCGCGAACGTGCTGTTGGTATTCAAACCAAAGACGCTTTTTGGTCCATGGATCATTTTCCAAAGTGTAAAAACAGCTGTCCGCGGTTAAATTAGGAGCAATCAACGCGAACTTTCCGGCGGTCATGATAGCAACGATATCGCCGTCGACCAGTAGATCCGAACCTTTAAAATCAGAACTTTCTGGCGTGACCCATTCACTGAGGTTGTAATTACCTACCCGCATCTTATAAACACGGCCAAATCTTAATGCACCACGAGGTGTTTCGGGGTATTTCGCCCAGTGTTCTCTCAAAAATATTTCTCTGTTTTTGCTCATTTAAAAAAGATGGCGTATAAAATAAAGCTATGCAAATACAAATTGAGAATTTATTTAAAACTTTAAAAAGCGAAGCTGATTTTGTCGCATTTAAAACGGTCACGGAAAAGACACGTGATCTTTCTGTTCGTAATGGTCGACCCGATGATTTAGCAGTTCATATCGACTGCGGTTTAACCATCGAAATCATGGTTGATGGTCATATCGGGTACGGCGCCACCTGCGAAATCACGGAATCAGGCATCCAACGCGCTTTCAAACAGGCCAAAGCCATGACAGTAGCCTCGTCGAAAATACCCGTTCATCGTTTTGATTTAACGGTACGTCCAGCATCTCAAGGATCTTTCACCTCCGCGCGGCAAAAATCTTTGGATCAAATTTCTATTTCTGAAATTTACGATTTTTTAAAAAAAACGTCTTCAAAATTAAAAGTGAATGATAAAATTATCAGCGCTGTTTCCGATGCGATGGTGATTGAAACGGAACAAAATTATATTTCGTCTGTTGGAAGTGATTTTCAGCAAAAT
>JACMMZ010000152.1 GCA_014378775.1 Pseudobdellovibrionaceae bacterium | reverse complement strand
TGCCCCGTTAGGTTTAGCCAGCATAACTTCTGGACACTTTTCTATCTGTTGTTTCAGCGCAAAGGATTGATGGTGTTGTAATTTGAGATCCATTAATTTTAATGACCAGTCTTTCAAAGAATCTAGAAAAGCTTCTGGCTGAACCGAAAAATAAGTCATCAAGATTTCATCCACTGGCTTAATTAATGGTTCTAAGTCTTTTAAATTCAACGCCGCCAAATGATCATGAGTCGCAATTTTAATCTCAGTGGAAATAATATCAAAATCGATTTCTGGAAAAACCCAATTTAAAGATTTGGACGGCATGATTTCTGGATCAAAATAAGTTATTTGACCTAATAGTTGAATCATCAAATCAGCTCCGCTGGGTTTAATGATTTTTAATTCAGAAGTCTGATCAAACAACTCTCGGTATTGATTAAAAATTTTTTTCATAAAAGTCGGAGCTTCTTCTGCGTGTATCTCATGATGATGAAACCAAGTCGCAATAAATTCGGCGGTGGATTTTCCGAAACCAGCAACGTTAAAATTATTTTCAAAGCTATTGATCTCCCCACGAGGCAATCCTAAAGATTTCAGAAATAAGCCTGCAGCGCTCTTTTCGTGAACGGGCGTGAAATGATTTCGTCCAAAGTTGACTTCAAAGCAGGGCTTGGTCGCGACCCCTAGAGCTTTACCCCCAACTAACACCGCATATTCACCCGCTAAAAAAGTTTTACCCGGAATTACTAACGTCATTATTTAATTTCTGTTTTTTTTCTAAAATCTTTAACCACTTCGACTGCATTAGATAACGAAATTCTTTTCGTTATGGCTAAGATCTCTTCCAGTTTTTTAACGACAAAAGGCATTTCTTTCTCGGTCGCTCCGGCTCCTAATGAAAGATTTTTCACATGAAGCTTCATGTGACCTTCGATAATTCCCACCGTGGTTAAAGCTTTTAAAGCCCCCAAGTTTTGAACTAATCCCACCGAGGCAATAATTCGCGATAAATGCTCGGCCGATTTAATCTGCATCATCTTTAAAGAAATTTTTGCCGCCGGATGCAAAGTCGTCACTCCGCCTACCGTACCCACGACCAAAGGAGCGGTCAGCTCGCCAACAAGTTTATTTCCGACCACTCGCCATTTGGTAATTGAACTGTATTTTCCGGCTCGAGCTGCATAGGCGTGAACTCCGGCCTCAACCGCCCGCCAGTCATTCCCTGTCGCAATCAAGATTGGATCAATACCGTTAAGAACACCTTTGTTGTTGGTGGCCGCACGGTAAGAATCCAACTCAGCAAAACGTGAAGCTTCTTCAATTTTGTAAGCTAAATCTTTTTCAATGTTATTAATAGTCACGGTGGCTTTTGTTAGTTTCGAATCGACTAAATTTGAAAGAATGCACATGGTCACAGTTTCACCAGTAAATTCTTGCATGGGATCTTTTAAAAATTCACAAACTTGGTTGATGATGTTTGCACCCATCGCATCGCACGGATTCATATAAATATGAACCACTGCCATCGAAAGACCATCATCACGTATTAATTCTCGAACTGTCAGATTGGTCACTCCGCCACCGCGAGCCACTAAACCAAAGGCCACTTCTTTATTGGCTAAACCAATTAAGTAATCTTTTTGTTGAAGGACAGCCGCTTCAAATTCGGTAAAGTTTTTCACTTTAGAAAATTGAATCTGACCAATGATATCAGTTCCAATAATTTCGGTTTTAATTTCGCCATTTTCGCGCACCCATTTAGCGGTTTTGCTAGCGGCGGCAATAATAGACGTTTCTTCCACCGCCATGGGGATTAAATAATCTTGGCCATCAATACAAAAATTAGTCGCCACACCCATGGGGATTTGGAAATAGCCCAACAAGTTTTCAACAAATTTTTCTCCCAAATCTGGTGTTTGAATTCCTCCGTTTTTAAAGAAATTCACGTCCTCTTCAGATAAAACAAAATTTGTTTTTAATTTATTTAATCTTTCCAGATAATTTAATTTTGAAAATCCGGTAAAATTATACAAAGATTTTTTCGACTTATCTTCCATACCAAACCTTTCGCTGGGAAAATTCAGATACGTTTTTGAGGCCTAAGCAAAACATTGAAGTTTTAAGTTCGAAATCAAATTGATCCATCGCCTGGATCACTTGATCCACCGAACCTATTTTGTTTTTGCGAATTAAGTTTTTTAATAAGGGTTGAGCTAAGCCAACTGCTGAAGCGCCAAGTGCCAGCGCTTTTGCGCTATCGACACCAGACCTGATACCACCTGATGCCCAGACACTGGAATCTATTTTTTCGGAATCATCTAATGAATTCAAGTAAGACTGAAGATCCAAAAGACAATCTACCGTGGACATTCCCCAGTCCGCGAAGTGATCAATGGCACGTGCAGATAATGATTTTTTATCCTGTCTTAGGGCTTCAATCATTCCCCAGTGAGTGCCCCCAGATCCTGCTACGTCAACAACCTGAACCCCAATATCAAATAATTTTTGAGCCATCTCAGAAGATATTCCAAATCCAACTTCTTTGACGATAACGGGAACATCACTTTTCTTGACGATTTCAGCCACGGCTTTAAATCCATTTTTCATCACAACATCTTTTTTATTTTGAAAAACTTCCTGAAGCGCGTTGGCGTGGATAATTAAACCGACAGCATTGATGGAATTGCTTAGCTTCAAAATATCTGCAATTTTAAATTGAATGACTTCTTCTAATCCGATATTTGAAACGAGTTTTACTTTTTTATATTTTTTAGCGATTTGCTGGATGTCAGAAATTTCTTCAGGGTTAATGAGACTGCGCTTTTGCGAACCGACACAAAATAACCAATCCTTTGATATCGAAGCTTCGGCTAAAAGTGAATTGATTTCGAAACCTTGTTTGTGACCGGCGGTCATGGAACTGATGAAATGAGGCGAGGATACTTTTTGACCTAAAAGTTTCGTTTCCAAACTGACTTCAGAAAAATTAAGTTCAGGTAAAGCCTGTGGCACCAGTTTAATCCGAGAAAAATCATCTCCGGCCAACCGTTGAGTCTTGGCATCTAAAGCCAACCGAATGTGGTCTTTTTTTCTTTGTTCGAACAAATTAAGATCTTCCAGATCAGGCTTTTTGTAGTGTTTCACATCGACTAAATTACTCAAAAATTATCAACAGTTGTAGTAAAAAATAAAAAAAAGAGCGAGAATCTCTCGCTCTTGATCATTAGATACTTTTTTACAAATTCAATTTACTTAATCGCGTGAGAGCAAAGTGAAGTGAATGCCGATGCATCCGTCAACGCCATATCAGATAAAACCTTTCGGTCTAAAGTGATACCGGCTTTAACTAAGCCGCCAATCAGACGAGAATAAGTCGTTCCGTTTAATCGAGCTGCTGCATTGATACGTTGATTCCATAACATACGGAAGTTACGTTTTTTCATTTTTCTGTGTTTATAAGCGTAGGCCATGGCACGATCGTTTTTTTCAACGGCGTGTGTGTATGACCGGGAACCAGCACTGTAATAACCTTTTGTTCTTTTTAAAACTTTTTTATGGCGACGACGATTTGTCATCCCCGACTTTGCGCGTGGCATATCTCGTCCTTCCTAAAAACCGAATTGGCGCTTCACTTGAAGCATGTTAGCAGAATCAACATAGACAACTTGTCCAAGGTGACGTTTTGTTTTCGAGCTCATGTGTGAGTTTAAGTGACGCATTTTTGTTTGTTTGCGTTTCACTTTTCCGCTTGGCAAGACGCGCATGCGTTTTTTAGCACCAGAGTGCGTTTTCATATATACCTTCCTCCAATAGGGCGAGACGAGAAATTCATCTACTTCGTAAGTTGTAATAACTTGCCTGTATTAGCCTTAATCTGAGGGCACAAATTATAATTTTATGAAATATAATGCAAGGCCTTAATCGACTATTCTAGCCAATCTGATGACTAAATACTAGACATTGAGGACTTTAAGCCATTCTGTCGACGGGGCAATCAGTTTTCGTTGCTGTAAATCGAAAAAGCCAATCGTCACAATCAGTTCGCTGGACACATCCCCGTTACTTTTAATCATCTGCTGTTTGATTTGAATGATTCGGCCCTTTGGCGGCAGAGTTTCAAAGGTAATTTTGACCGTTTCGCGAAGCTTAAGTTCCTTCAGAAACTTAATATTGGCCTCTAAAATTACCGGACCTTTTTGGAATTTGACCACCTCTTTAAGCCCGTACCCCCGACTTGTGATAAATTCCCACCGAGCTTCTTCAAAAAGTTGTAGATAAACGGCATTGTTAACGTGACCAAAAGTATCCAGGTGATGTTCTTTAATAACGAGTTCATAACTCATGATCGATCCTTCGCATTGAAAATAAGCACAAATTGCGCCCTTTGTTGAAATAAATTCAAGCCTTTATTTAATGTTACCCCTAGCTCAAAGGTCAATTTGAAATAACTTAAGAATTGGGGAACAAAATGGGTGACATCAAATACCTAGCATGTTTTTTAGATCTCAAATGAAACGATATGCCTATCTGATTTTAATTTCTTGGCTTTTCCTTAACCTCGCAGGTCAAGGCTCTGGTTTCGCAAAAACCTATACCGGTTTTATCGAGAAAAGTAATAATGCCGTTTTTGTGACCCGAAACGGGCTCAGATTTGAAATGCAGTTCGCCGAGGCCCGCACCGGCAAGGTTTTAGAAAAACTGAACAACAAAGATTTTATCTCAGTGGATGCCACGGCTTTAACGGCCGAAGAAAACGCCAAGTCCGCATCGCAAATTATCCGTGTCAGTAGCGTCAACTACGTAGGTTTGAAGGAATTGACCGGATTTTGGAAAGATAAAACTGGTCTGTGTTACTACTTCGTCGGCTTTACCACGATAAAGGTTTTTATCCCCGGTCCGAAACTTAAATGCCAGGCCCGGTCGATCCCCGAAATAAATCAAAGAACTTTAACGAGCTATAATTATTTTATCAATCCGGACGGGGATGTTTGGACCATGCTGATCTCCAACGAGCAGTCCCAATACCTGGCGGAACTCACGAATATTAACTCGACGACTAAGAAATTAGTCATGTATAATGCTGAGGATGGCAAAGAACTTCCCTCTGTTATTTTATATAAATCAGTACACTAAAAAACTTTTCGCTTACATTTCAGGTGCACACTTATGTTAAATCCAACTGACATTTCCCTTTTTTTTTCAAAAGATGATCCACAAGACATTCGCCTCGGCGAAATGGTTAAATCGGTGGCCCTTCCCGATCAAGTCGATACCGACTCGCACCAAGGCGGTCAATTTGCCATCGTCGGTTACCCCGATGATGAAGGGATTGAGCTAAATGGCGGAAGAGCCGGAGCAAAATTAGCTCCGGACACTATTCGTAAAATATTTTATAAAATGACTCCCCCGCATGATTGGAAAAAAAACTTTCCCTTTCTGTTTGATATTGGAAATGTTCCGGATTTACCATCTTTAAACGCGAGGCATGCCACGGCGCTAAAAGTCGTCAGTCAAATTACCGATCCGGGGATTAAAATTATCTCATTGGGTGGCGGGCATGACTATGGTTATGTCGACGGTCATGCTTTTTTAGAGAAAAACATCAAACGTTCTCAGGCCATCAAACCGGTGATTATTAATTTTGATGCTCACCTCGATGTTCGAACCAACGACAAAGCCGGTGTGACCGTCAATCATAGTGGAACGTCTTTTTACCGCTTGAAAGAAAAATTTAAAGACGCCTTTCATTTAGTTGAAGTAGGGCTTCAGCCTCATTGCAATTCACGCAGTCATTGGGAATGGGCACGAGAGAATCACATTGAACTAATCAGTTTAGATGCGGTTGAAAGTTCTGAGTGGGATTCAGTTTGGCAAAATAAAGTCATCGCTTCCATCACTTTACACACACCGGTTTTTATCAGTTTCGATATGGATGGACTTCGCAGTGCCGATGCCGGAGGATGCAGCCAATCGTGGCCGACGGGTTTGAAACTTTCCGACTGCCTGGTTTTTCTTAAAAGACTTTACGAGCAATCAGATACTCAAGGATTGGGAATTTACGAAACGTCTCCTCCTTTAGATGTAGATTCTAAAACATCTAAAGCCGCCGCTTTATTAATGTATAATTTTATTTTTAGATCTTGAGGTAAAGATGAAGGGATTCGGAAGCGATAATCACTCCGGCATTCATCCCGTGATGCTTCAAGCCATGATTGATGGCAATTCCGATCACGTACCGAGTTATGGAACTGATCGATATTCAGAAAAAACCGCGGTTCAGTTTCAGGATTTATTCGCAAGCCCGGTTGATACTTATTTTGTTTATAACGGGACTGCAGCCAATGTCTTAAGTCTTCAAGCTGCGATGGAAAGATTTGAATCCGTATTGTGTTCCGATGTTAGCCACCTTCATATCGATGAATGTGGTGCTCCTGAATTTTTTGCCGGTAAAATTCAAACCTTACCTTCAAAAAATGGTAAAATAATATTTTCCGAAATTGAAAAATATTTAATCCGTAAAGGTGATCAGCATTACAGCCAACCGCGCGTGATTTCCATTACGCAACCGACCGAGCTGGGAACTTGCTACAGTTTAGATGAAATTCAAGAAATATCATTGTTGGCTAAAAAACATGGACTTTTTCTCCACATCGATGGCGCGCGTATCAGTAATGCGATTCATTATCTCAATACAACTTTCAAAACCATGGTCACAGACAAGGGCGTGGATATTGTGTCTTTTGGTGGAACTAAAAATGGATTCGCTTTCGGTGAAGCCGTGGTAATTTTAAATAAGGAGCTCAAAAAAGATTTCAAATTTATCCGAAAGCAAGCGGCCCAGTTGCCATCGAAAAGTCGCTTTATCGCCCAGCAGTTCTCGGCCTATCTTAAAGATGAAACCTATTTAAAAATCGCGGCGCATTCATTGAAAATGGCAGAGCTGTTACATCATGAACTTGCAAAAGTGTGTCTTTTGACCGATTTGATCAAGATCACCCAGCCACGACAAAGTAATGCGGTGTTTGCAATTCTTCCAAAAAAGATGATCAAAGCGCTTCGGGAAAATTTCTTTTTCTATGTTTGGAATGAGTCCACCACTGAATGCCGATTAATGACCAGCTGGGATACAAAGCCTGAAGAAGTTCACGAATTTATCTTACAGTTAAAAAATTTAATCTAGTTTTTTAATCTCATCTAAAATAAACTGAGCATGGCCTTCGGCTTTAACTTTGCGGTATTCAGAAATCAACTTGAGCTTTTCATCGAAAATAAACGTTGAACGTTCAATGCCAAAAACCTTTTTGCCGTACATGTTTTTCTCTTTGATCACATCAAAATATTTACAAAGCTCTTCGTCTTCATCACTTAACAGATCAAATTTAAAATTAAATTTGTCACAAAACTTTTGATGGGATTTCACCGAATCACGAGAAATGCCATACACCGCATAGTTAAGTTTTTTAAATTTTGGCAGTAAATTGCTAAAATCAATTCCTTCAATGGTGCACCCTGGAGTATCATCTTTAGGGTAAAAGAAAAAAATGATTTTTTGTCCCTTAAGACTGTTTAATTTAATACTTTCGCCATTTTGATTTAGAATGATCATGTCAGGTATTTTCATAAATTATTTCTCCTTTGAGGGCGTAGGTGGCGGTTCCGCGTAATCATCTCGAACCAGAATTTCTTCTTCTCTAAATTTAATTTTTCCTTCTTCGGGAACTAGGATATTGATCTGGCTGCGCTCGAGAAAGTCTTTAAAACGACCACCGGTGATCTCGATCTGATTTTTTGAATCTCGATCAAATTTAAATTGATGTAATTTGATTTCCTCTAACTCGGTCCCTGTCCCTACGGTGATTAACGTATTTTTACAGCTCAGTTCATGAACTTTTTTATTCGAGATGACTAAATCGCAAACTTTATCTTTAAGATTAAGCATGGCGGAATCACCGATAACAGACTGCCATTCACTTTGAATAAAACTGATTTGATATAAGTTTTCTCCGCTTTTCTTAACTCGAGCAATGATTTGAGCTTTTTTTTCACAATTTTTTAAAACTTCAATCTCATCACTGGATTTATTTTGAATCGAAATCTTGTAGCAATTATAAAAAATCGCTCCGTTTTGTTTAGATGGTGATTTACTCAATTTTGAATCTAAAAGCTGACTGAGGATCCTTAACTGACTTGGAATTTTTCCTGTACTTTTAAATTTCGAGTCGACAATTTTAAATATTTCGGTCTCGACGTTACCGGAAAATCGCAAATAATCCAAAAATTCATTTTCTAATTGGAACGTGTTTGTTGGGATCGATTTAAGACGAACGTCTTGTTTAATCTCTTCCATCGGCGCATCTTTTTTAGGGGTGCACGATGAAAAAATCGAAGCAAACGTTAGGACAGCAATGATGTAAAGCATATCCTATTAGAATATTGATAATTGATTTTTACAATGAAAAGTGGACAATAGGTAAATAACTAATTTAAAAAAGGAATGTCATGTCAAATGCAGCCAATTCGTCTCTCGCGCAAAAATTGTGGACCAGGTTTTATCCCAAACAAGTGCCCGCAGAAATTAACTTGGCTGAATATGAAAACATTCTCGAATTATTAAAAGAATCAGTTCGAAAATTTGGGGAAAAAACAGCGTTCACTAACTTTGATTGTGCCATGTCTTACCAGGAACTGGACGCACAGTCTGACCTTTTTGCCTCTTACTTGCAGCACACTCTGAATCTCAAAAAAGGCGATCGTATTGCGATTCAATTGCCAAATATCATGCAATTTCCAGTGATTATCTTCGCAAGCTTGAAAGCCGGTTTAACTATCGTTAACACCAATCCTCTCTACACGGCTAAAGAAATGAAACACCAATTTAATGACTCTGGAGCCACGACGATTGTGATCTTGGCCCAGTTTGCTCATTTGCTTGAATCCATCTTGCCAGAAACTCCAATTAAAAATGTGGTGGTCACCCAGGTCGGTGATGCGCTTCCTTTTATTAAGAAGAATCTAATTAATTTTGTCTTACGCAAAGTTAAAAAAATGGTCCCTGATTATAATTTAAAACATCATACTTGGGCTGAAACACTCAAATTGGGTTCAGAAAAAAAATACACTCAACCCCAGATTCTCAGTTCGGATATCGCCTTTCTTCAGTACACCGGTGGAACCACCGGCGTCTCTAAAGGGGCTATCTTAACTCATCGAAACATCGTGGCCAACGCTCTTCAAATTTGTGCGTGGATGAGACCGAAATTGATCGAAGGTGAAGAAATCGCTATTGCTCCGCTTCCGCTTTATCATATCTTCTCTTTGACCGTGTGTTGTTTAGCATTTATGAAATACGGCGCTAATAATGTTTTGATCACCAATCCTCGCGATATTCCTGCTTTTATCAAGACCATGAAAAAATACAAATTTACCATCGTGACCGGCGTTAACACGTTGTACAATGCTTTGACCAATCACCCCGATTTTAAAACAGTCGATTTTTCCTCTTTAAAAATTTCCGTCGCGGGAGCTATGGCTTTACAAACTAGTGTTCAAGAAAAATGGAAAAGTATAACAGGTACTCGAGTGATCGAAGGCTACGGCTTAACTGAAACTTCACCCGTGGCTTGCGTTAACCCGGTTGATGGGACCGACCGTCCGGGATCTATCGGATTACCGGTTTCAAATACGGATGTAAAATTGATCGATGAAGATGGAAAAGATATTACCATGTCAGGTGAGCGCGGTGAAATCTGCATTAAAGGACCACAGGTCATGCAGGGTTATTACAATCAACCAGCAGAAACGGCTAAATCAATTATTGATGGATGGTTTTCAACCGGCGATATTGGAACGATGGATAAAGACGGCTTTTTTAAGATCGTTGATCGTAAAAAAGATATGATTCTTGTTTCAGGCTTTAATGTTTATCCGAATGAAGTTGAAGACGTTATTGCTCTTCATCCCAAAGTCAAAGAAGTGGCTGCCATCGGTGTTGCCGATGAACATTCAGGCGAAGTGGTCAAAGTATGTATTGTTAAAGCCGATGAATCATTAACGGAAAAAGAGGTGATTGAATTTGCCCGTCTTTCGTTAACGAATTACAAGGTTCCGAAAAAAGTGGTCTTTATGCAAGACCTTCCTAAAACAAATGTGGGAAAAATTTTAAGAAGAGCTTTGAGAGATCAAAACCCTTCTTAAATTTAGATTTGAATTGTTTTAGGCTTTTTTAGCCCAAGATGAACACCAGCCGGTCGCTGCGACCGCTTTGTTGGCTAATAATTGACAAGGGGCTGCTGTTTTACCAGAAGCTTTTCCTTCTTTTTCTTTCACGTAGAAATTACAACCCTGACATTTTTGATCGGTCCATTTAACGCCGCTTCGCTCAGACTGAAGCGTCTTATCGGTAATGTCTTTATGTTCATGCGCGTAGTTTAAAGCTTTTGCCTGTGAATCCTTAGGATCAATCAGTACCAAACCGGCAGCCGCTGCAGCTCCACCGCCACGACGACGCTCTTCAGATTTTGCGATGAGTGGTAAAAAGGCCAATGCGCCCGTGATCGTTAATGCGGTTTGAATAAAACTTCTTCTGTTCATAATGAATCTCCTGTTGATTTAGGTTTAACTATCACCAGGGTACTCTTTATCAATTCATTTTCAATACCTAATTGAAAATGAATTGATAATTGATACGGAGCTTAAAACTAATTATGCGAGCTCAACACCTTATTCTTTTTAACAAAGAACGTTTTAGACCACATACGGAAATGATCAATATAACCAAAGGCCGCCGGCACAACGACTAAAGTCAGAAGCGTGGAAGAAACCACTCCTCCGATGATGGCGATTCCTAAAGACTGACGTTGCGCACCCAGCGCCGTTACGCCGATAGCGATCGGTAGCATTCCCGCAATCAAAGCTAACGAGGTCATTAAAATCGGACGAAGCCGCGTTTTACAAGCTTGGACAATGGCCGCCCCTTCTTCAACACCTTCACCTAAAAGTTGCGTGGTGTAATCGACCAAAAGAATCGAATTTTTGGCCACGACTCCCATCAGAAGAATGAGACCTATGATTGAGAAAATATCGATAGTTTTTCCAAACACTAAAAGCGAAATAAAGGCCCCGGAAATTCCTAATGGTAAGGCTAACAAAATTGTGAACGGCGTCACGAAACTTTCATACAAAGAAGCCAAAACCAAATAGATAAATAAAATACCAAGACCTAAAGCAACGGCCATATTCGTAATTAAATCTTTAAAGTCTTGCGCTTGACCTTCGAAGCGGTAAGAAATTCCCGCCGGCGGTTTCATGGTGGTGGCGATTAAATTTTCAATCTCGGTCGTTGCGTTACCTAACTGACCCTTTGGTCCTAAGTTGGCCGTAATCGAGATATAGCGACCTTTATTTTGTCGGTTGATCTGGGAATATCCCGTGGTCTCTTTGGCCGTAGCCACTTTAGATAAAGCAATCATATTAAAATTTTGATTCGGAACGAAAGTGGAATTAAAATCTTTTTTCAGATCGGTTTTATTTTCATCAAATTTGACTCGAATGTCATATTCAATTCCGTTTTTACGGTAGGTCGCAGGAGTAGATCCTTCGATGCGGTTTCGCAGTTCAGCCCCCGCGGTGACCGTTGATATGCCTAAACTTTCAGATTTGTCTCGATCAAACACCACGTGATATTCTTGTTTTCCGGTCCGAAAATTGGTGTCCACATCGATCAAACCGGGAATTTTAGCGATTTCTTTTTGAAGATTGAGCACATACGTAGATAATTCTTCAAGATTGTCGCCGACAATAAATAAATTCAGCGGCTTTTGCCCGCCACCACTAATATCATAGTCTGTGACGGCAATAATAGCTTCGGATTGGAATTCTTTCACCATCTCACGGACTTTTTCTTTCACCATCGGGGTGGTTATGCCCTTTCGCTTATCCGAAGCCACAGTATGGATGTAGAAACTGGATTTATTTGATTCGTAATTAGTTGATCCCACAGTTAAGGCCACTAATTCGATTTCTCTAACTTCTTTTATCTTGGCTTCAATTGATTTTGACAGGGCTAAAGTGGCTTCTAGTGAACTGATCGCTGGCAATTCGACGGACACCGTGAATTCACCTAAGTCATTGGGCGGAAGAAATGTTTTCGGAATAAACTTGGCCAAATAAAGCGAAAGGATAAAAAATGCGACCGCTCCGAACAAAACTTTTTTACGAGAAACCAAAGTCCAGCGCAAAATACTTTCATAGCCATTTTCAAGTTTGGTCTGAAAATGATCAAACCATTTTAATACTTGATCGATCGGCCCATTTCCTTTTTTGTGCTCGTTCGGTGTAGCCATGTAAGCCGATAACATCGGAGCAATAGTGAACGCATCAAATAACGAAATCAACATGGTGAAAACAATAGTTAAACCGAACTGACGAAAGAATTGGCCCACAATTCCGGGAACGAATGAAATCGGACCGAAGACCGCGATCACCACCAGTGTGGTTGCGACCACGGCTAAGGCCACTTCATTGGTTCCTTCTAAGGCCGCTGTTTTGGGATCTTTTCCCATCTCCATATGACGAAAAATATTTTCTCGTACCACGATGGCATCATCGATCAAAAGCCCAACCGCCAACGACAGCGCTAGAAGCGTCATAATGTTGATCGAAAATCCCATGACAAACATAATAATAAATCCGCCAAGCAAAGAATTCGGTAACGCGAGTCCGGTGATAAATGTGGATCTGGCCGAGCCTAAGAAAAGAAAAACTACCATGATACAAAGTAAAATCCCTAAGAAAATACTTTCCTTAACGTCCAAAACATTAAGTCGAATAGCCACAGAACCATCGCGAACAAAAACTGCTTTAGCGTCGATTTTTTTTGAACTGAGTAATTCGTTTAAATTTTCTAACTGGGCCTTGAGTCGATCCGAAACGGCTACGGTGTTTGCTCCGGATTGTTTGTACACATCCAAAAAAACCGCTTTTTCGCCGTTGATCGAAGAAAAACGGCTGGCTTTTTGTAAACTTTCACTAACCGTTGCAACTTCGTAAAGTTTGACCGGGCGGTCTGATCCGACGTAACTGATCGCTACATTTTTGAGTTGGTCTAATGAGCCAAATTCTCCAATGGTGCGGTAAAGAACTTCGGAGGTTTTATCCTCAAACTTTCCCAGTGGAATATCTTTTGAAGTGTCTTCAATCCGTTTTGAAACTTGCAACATCGAAATTTGACGATCTTGAAGTTTTTTCTTATCGACTTCAACTAGAATTTCTTTTTTCTGCCCACCGACAATGCGGACCAAACCCACATCCTGCGTGCGCTCTAAAACGGGTTTAATTTGTTCATTGGCAATATCAAATAATTCATCTGCCGGCAAACTTGAATTCAAAGCAAACGTCACGATCGGCTGATCGGCCGGATCAAATCGACGAATTTTAGGCTCTTTGACGTCAGCTGGTAATTTATTTCGAATATTTTGAATTCGATTTCGTACTTGCTGCTCGCCTTCTTTGATATCATAACCCAGTTTAAATTTGACGATGATCAAAGCGACCGAATCAAAATTTTGGGACGAAACGGTATCCAGCCCGGGAAGACTCGAAACTTCATCTTCGATAATTTTTGAAACTTGGCGTTCTACATCTAAAGGCGATGCTCCCGGGTACTGAATTTCGGCGAACACAATCGGAAAAGACACATCAGGAAACTGATCCACCGGCATTTTATTATACGAAATAATACCGACGACGATCATTAAAATGACCAAACAAGAAATAAAAACCGGTCGTTTAATCGAGAGTGCTGCTAAATTCATAATGTTATCCTTATTTTATATCCGTTAAATCAGTGGCTTCCATATAAAGTAAACTGATCGCTTCATATTTTCGTAAACCGACTTTGGCTTGAAGCGCGCGAGATTCCGCTTCGGCTGAATCGGTTTCCGCCGTCACCACATTGGCGGTGATGGTTCGACCTTTTTTGAATCGGTCGTTTTCAGCATCAGATCTATTTTTTTGTAGTTCAGCCACCTGATCTAAAATCTGAACTTGATTGAGAGTCACTTCATAGACGCGAAGGTATTCTTCCCACGCTCTCAATCCATCGCGAATTTTTCTCTCGGCTTTTATTTTCGAAGCCTGGGCTTCCTTTGTCATGGAATCACGAAGTCCGGCTTTCGCTCGATTATCGATAATCCAAGTTAAATTCACACCCACCACCGATTGAGGAAAATCATCTTGACCCATGTCTTTGATTGATTGTTCACGGTCTCGATTATAAGAAGTGTAATTATAAGTGCCAAAAACTGAAAGGTCTGGCCGTAAACTATCAAGTGTTTCATCCGAAGCTAAAGCTTTTGTCTGAGCTTCTAATGTCGAAAGATAAGATTCTATTTTAACGACATTTTTTTTATTTTTCAGCTCACGAATATAGGGTCTGGTGTCTTTCCAGTTGGCCGTCACCTCGGGGGTTTTTGCATCGGACGGAAGTTCCAAACTTTCTCGAAATTTAATTTCGGCATTTTTAAATTCATTATCGGCCATCAATAATTCGAGCTGACGTAGCGAAAGAAGCGCCTTGGCATTTAAATCATCGGCTTTTTCACTGATGCCATTTTCAAATCGTTTGGCGGTCCACTTCTGAAGCCGACTAGCACGGACTAAATTAGCTCCTTTTAATTTCAAATTTTCTTGCGCAAAGATATAATCCCAAAAAGTAGATTCGGCCTCAATTAAAAGGCTTCGTCGCTGTAAATCCACCGAGGTCATCTCTAAACGCGCCGAAGATTTTTGCCGTTCAACTTTAGTGCGTGTTCCAAGCCCAAAAAAATCTTTCCATAAAGATTGTCTCACCGTTACCCCTAAAAGGCCGGTGCTGTATCGATCAAAGCCGGGAAATAAGGGTTTCTCATTTATAAAACTATAATTTTGCGCGTTGACCAAAACCGACGTACCGGTAACAAATTTCTTACTAAGCCCCGCTGTGAACTGCTCGGTGGTTCGATGGGAACTCAGTTGATTCGGAAGCGACTTATCGTCGGCTTTCAGATAACCTAAATTAAAAGCCGGAGCTAAATCAATTTCTGCGGCATCGAGCTTCCCTTGGACCGCATCAAAGCTCATTTCGTTCGATCGAAGTAATAAGTTATTTTTTTTATAAATTCCGATATATTCTTCGATATTCATAGCCAAGGCGGTGAATCCGAACATAAAACTCATTGCAACTAAGAATAATTTAAATTTCACAGTAAGATCCCTTCTAGATATATTTTGATAATTTGATTTTTAAGTTTTTCTGGATCACTGACCAAGCCGACATAATGTTCGGCTAATTTTGTTTTACACGCGGCGACTTCGAAGAAACCGAAAATACCTTCCGTCATCAAGACGAAAAATAAAGTCGGATTAATATCTGTACGCACGATTTTCTTTTCCTGAGCGCGTGTCATTAAATCCAGAAATTTAAGCACCAGTGGGTAAAAGATTTGTTCATGAATTTCTTGGGATAACGGCATTCCTTCGATTTTATCACGCGATAACATGGTGCAAATTTCCGGGTGATGAATTCGAGTTTGAATCATGTGATCGATGATGGCCGAAATCTCTTTGTAAAAGGATTCCTTAGTCATCGCTTGGCCTTTGAAAGAATCTAAAATCTCGGTACTGCCGGCTTCGATATTTTTAGCAAAATCCATCAAGACCTGTTTGTAAAGTCCTTCTTTTCCGCCGAAGTGATACGAGATCATTGAAATATTAACTTTGGATTCTTGAGCGATGTCTCGCGTACTGGTTTTATCCAGACCATTTTTACAGAAAAGTTTCGCCGCTGACTTAAGAAGGCTATAGCGCGAGCTGTCTTTAGGTTTTTTAGAAGCTTCTATCATGCTGGACAGAATAGTGAGAATTTAGATAAAGTCAATCAATCGATTGATTTTATCTAAATAATTGAGATCATTGATTAATTATGCATTTTATTTAATTATGCATAATTATTTAAATAATTACTTATTTGATGCGGTTTTACAATCCGGACAACTGGTGCTGGTGGATTTATCGCCGCAATCTGCACATCCCGATTTTCCGCTATGAGCCGCGCAGTCTTTACAGTCTTGAGTACTTTTTGAATGCGTGTGGCCACATCCTGTTAATAGAGTTAAACCTAAAACCGCGACGATCATCATGATATTTTTCATCTAAAAACTCCTTTGTTTTATTTAGTATCTAAATGTTTTTTAAAAAATTCAATGGTATTTCCAATTTCCAGGATCTGATTTTCTTTCTTGGCCGACCCGTGACCTTCATTAGCAAAAATAATCAGTTCTGATTTCAAGCCTTTCTTTTTCATAATCTCATGCATTTGAATAGCTTCACCCACCGGAACTCGCGGATCGTTGGCGCCCTGAATAATCATCAGCGGGCCTTTGACTTGATCCACGTAAGTGATCGGAGATAATTTTTTGAGAGCCTCTTTATCTTTTTCTGGATCACCATATTCCGATATTCTTAAAATCCTGCGGTAAGGTGCGGTGTTCATCAAAAAGCTATTGAGATTGCTCATTCCGACCAGCGCCACCCCGGCATCGTAACTTCCGGCAAATCGAGTCATGGCCATCAACGTCGAATAGCCACCGTAACTCCAGCCCATGACACCAATTTTTGGAGAACGACCTGATTTATTTTTCCAATTGTTCTTTATCCAAGTGGCCGCATCGGGAATGTCGGTGATAACATTTTCTCGAAGTGGTCCGTTATCCAAATCAATCCATTTTTTTCCGTATCCGTCACTTCCCCGCACATTCGGTTCCACCACGATAAAACCGAAGTCCACCATGGTTTGTAAAATCGAACTGAATCCCGGCTGACTCTGAGCCTCGGGTCCGCCATGAAAATGAACGATGACCGGACAGTCTTTCGATTCTTTACATCCTTTTGGATAACGAACAAACATCGGGATGTGCGTTTTATCTTGAGCCTCGTAATACATCAATTCCGCTTTAGCAAAAGATGATAAATCAACTTCGGGACTTGAAGGTAATACCCACTGAATTAATTTTCCCGTCACCCAATCGTAAGAGTAACTCACCCGCGGTGACTGGGCCGTGATTATTCCCAGCATGGTGACCTGTCCGTCTTTAGTGGTGGAACCAGCAAAAACATGATCGGCTTGTTTGAACTGGGGTAATTGAATCGGCTTAAAGTTTTTGGCATCCATGGCTTTCAGTTCAGTGTACCCGTCACGATTAATTTCATAAGTTATACGGTTACGTTTATAATCCATACTCATGCTGGAAATATCAAATTGCAACTTTGGGTCGGTAAGGAGTTTAAATTTTTTATTTTTATAACTGTAGATCTTTTTAAAATCATCTTGTGCCACCAGCACGATATACTCATCTTTTTGAGCCGAGAAAACCACATCATAATCATTGGCTTCGCCTTGACCTAGGATAGGCTCCATTTTTCTACTCGCGACATCATACTTGTACCACTCATTGATTCGGCCACCGTTGTACTTTACAAATAATAAACTTTGACCATCGTTGAGCTGATCGGCGACGTACCAGTTTCCGTCTCCTTCATAAATAATTTCTAATTCGCGCGTTTCTATATTCATTTTATAAGTCGAATAAGAATCTGGCTTTTTATCGTTGGCGGTAATAAATAAATATTTTGAATCACTGGTGATGAAGCTACTAGCGACTTGAACTTTTTCTTTCCGGTAAAGTTCTGTCATTAATCCGGTTTTCACATCAAGCTTATAAAGTCCCGGATTTTCCTGACCGTTAACGTCTTTTGATAAAATAAGAAACTTTCCGTTGGGAGCAATTTCTTTTAAACTGACGGCATCTGCTCCGCTGGTGACTTGAACCGGAAATTTTTGCGGGCCGTCTATTTTCCAAACATGAGATTGTCCCGTCACTTTCCAACTAAAATAAAGAGTTTTTTTGTCAGGAGACAACATCCCCATTCCGGGCGCCGCCACTTCCATCATCTTGGTTAATTTATTCGACATGGCCACCGGCAGTGCTGGTGCCGCGTACAGAAGTAATTTTTCTAAAGAAACTGAATCTGCGCCGTGACCCGAATACTGAGCCTGAGCCGCCCGTGATAAAGTCATCAGAACGATCACGGACCACATCATACAAGAAATTATGTTTTTCATTTTTAACCCTTTGTGAGTCTCCTATTTTGTTACTGATTTATTTCTAAGTCATGATTCAATCCACAAAAAGTAATCATAAACTAGACCTCGAACGACTAACCATTTACTTGAGGTCACTTGTCTTTCCTCTGTCATCTAGACCATAGGATTTTGGTCGTAAATTTTAACCGATTTAAATAACAAGGAGAGTTAGATTGAAATTAACAAACGGAAAACTTTTAAGGAACGCGCTCACCGGGATCGGTCTAACTTTATTTGCTTTTGGATGCGCCCCAAAATCCACCTCTAATGAGCCAAAAACCTTTGATACCGACAAGTCCGTTTCATCCAATGTCATCTACGGCTCTGACGGCCGTTTAGATCTTTATCAAGTCAGCGATGAGTCTCTTAAAAAATTAGCTGACTCAACTGTCGCCCTTATTTCACAAAAAAGTTTGATCTCAAGTGGAAGCTCAACCTTGATCAAAGGAAGTAATTTTGGATCAGCTTATCAATTGTGTTCTTCCGAAAAATTTAAAGAACAAAGTACTGCTGCTTTTTGTTCGGGATCTTTAGTCGCAGAAGACACTATTATTACCGCCGGTCACTGCGTTCAAAATGCCACGGATTGTTCAACGGTGAATTTTGTCTTTGGATATGCGGTGAAAGTTTTAGGTGTATTGCCAACTTCAGTTTCCACTAATGAGATCTACAAATGTAAATCAATTGTTAAACAAGTTTTAACCAGCGGCGGAGCTGATTTTGCTGTTATCAAATTAGATCGTAAAGTGGTTGGCCACTCTCCGTTACCGATTCGCCAATCTGGATCAGCCGCCGTCGGAGATTCACTGGTGGTCATTGGACATCCAACCGGACTACCGACCAAAATCACTACGGGCGGAAAAATAAGATCCGTTGCGAACGCCGATTTTCTTGTGGCGAGCGTAGACACGTATGGTGGAAACTCTGGTTCCGCCGTTTTCAACGCCCGTACGGGATTTATCGAAGGAATTTTAGTCCGCGGGGAAAATGATTTCGTCCCACAAGGCAACTGTAACATTTCGAACGTTTGCGCAGAAGATTCATGCCGCGGGGAAGACATTACAAAAATTTCCGCGGTGAAACAATACCTTCCGGTCGTTATCACTTCGCCTGATCTACCTTCAGTCAGTAGTCGCTACGCCGTAACCGCTCATTTAACTATTCCAGATAATAATGCTTCGGGAATAAAAAGTGCTTTAACGGCAGACGCTGTACCAGGAAAAAGAAAAGTTTATGTTACAGTGAATATTACACACAGTTACATTGGTGATCTCGTGATTAAAGT
>JACMMZ010000151.1 GCA_014378775.1 Pseudobdellovibrionaceae bacterium | reverse complement strand
TTCTTCTTCATCAAATTCTAACATGGCCTTTAAAACGCGTCGCTGGCGCTCATTGAGGGAATGATCTTTCCATCGTGACCAATAGTTTACAGTTTGCAAATTTCTTTCGGCCTTTGTATCACTTTCAACCAATGACTGAAGATACAAATTCAAAAACCATTGAAGCCATGGCGTAATTTCTAGATCAGGGCTTTTAAGGGTTAGCTGTAAAATATGATCGTAGGATCTTTTATCATTAAGGATTAAATCTGCCACGGGGTTTCGTTTGAAATTTATTTTTTCATCCTGTTGAAGAGCCCGTTCTGAAATGACACTGGCCACCCGCTGATTGCCGTCGTCGAACGGATGCATCGCTACAAACCACAAAAAAGCGGTAGCGGCTCGAATTACGCCGTCGATTTTTACATCATCAGAATTAAACCAACGAAGAAAACGATTTATTTCAGCATTCAGATATTCAGGTTCTGGCGCTGCCGGTACCGCAAAATTTCGGTAACTGCTTGAAGGTAAACTGGTTTGAGCTTTCATCTGCATAAGATGATCTGCGGTCAAAGCGTGAAATCTATTTTCATGCGCTGAAAATCCGAGAGCCGTCAATTCACCTTGCTTACGACGAATCTCTAATAAAAGCGGAAGTAATTTTTCGGTCGACCACGTAAACCTGGGCCAGTTTTTATTTTTTGAAATAGACATGACCAATTAGGTCATGTTTTGACCCGATTAGAAATCTTAATCGGGTCAAAAAGAAATAGCTGATCTTTAGTCGGGGACTTATTCGCTAGCGACGGAGCGCTTCTTATTCATTTTTGCTTTGAGTCTGACCGTAGAGCCATCAACTGAGGCTAAGCGATTTTTGCGGCTAGCTCGAGCTAGAGAACTCTTTTTAGACTGTTTCTTTAATTGGTTTGTTTCGACTTGGTAAACATATTTTTGAGCTCGATGCCGTGGGGTCGATACGATGTAATTCGCGGAGCGATGACTCGCGATAAGACGAGATCTTTTATCAGGACGTAAACGGGCCTGTGCTGAACTAGCCTCGAGCATCACACCTATTAATACCGCGATAATCAAGGGCCAAAGATCAAATCTTGGTTTGCGCATCAACGTACCTCATAGGGATGTATCGGCAGGTTAATTTCTTACACAAGCTTTCAATAACAAGTTTCATTTTTGTTTCAATTTGAAACAACCTCGACGAAAGTATTAATTTTTGTAAAGTAAATCTGCGTTTATCCCGAAAAACTAGACATCATGATGTATGCCTTTTTTGCATTCTCTTTTTTTGGATTCTGTTGCATGGCCTACCTTTATTTTACCACTCACGACAAACTCGAATCCTTTAAACCGATTATCGATTTAAATCGCGAAATTAAAAAACGCGAGCACTCTTTGAAAGAAGCACAAAGCGAATACGAAGAACTTAAAACGCGGATTAAAACTCTTTCCAAAGAACTGACCCTTCTCAATGAGGACAGTCATTTGGCCGCTTCAGGATTTTATAAGATCAAATATGATTTTCCTATTTTAAAAGATTTTGAAAATAAACTTTATGAAGTGCGCCGCCAACAAAAAGAACTGATCCAAACCGGCAAGGCCATTATTTGTGACACCCAATGGTTAGTTAGCGGAAGTAAAGCCTTGGGAAAGAAAATGACTGAGCGAAATATCAATCTGGGTTTGTCGGCTTTTAATGTCCAATGTGATAATGAAATTTTAAAAATACAATTTAGCTCTATTGGGCATGCCGAAGAAAAAATGGGGCAAATCCGGGATTCGATCAACAAATTATTAGAGCCCAACAGTTGTCAAATCACGGATAATTTTTTCCAACTTAAATTAGAAGAATTGCATCTGGTGTATGCGGCCCAGGAAAAAATAAAAAAACAGCAAAATGACGAAAGGCTGCAGTTGTCGCACCTTCAAGCTGAAGCCCATCATTCAAGCAATCTAGGATTTGTTTACATTCTTTCTAATCTGGGCGTTTTTGGTGAAGACATTTATAAAATCGGAATGACCAGGCACCAAAATCCACTGGTGCACATTATTGAAATGAGCGATGAAAGCTTGCCGTTTGGTTATGATGTTCATGCCATGATCCAAAGCGATGATGCTGCAGGCTTACTAAAGCTTTTGCATCAAGAATTAGCCGCAAAAAGGATAAATAAAATAAACCTGCACAAAGATTTTTTTAAAATAAATCTAGGCGAAATTGAGGCGGCCTGTCGAAAGCTTTACAAAGGTGATTTCAAATTAAATCCCCTTGCTGAAGCCAAAGAATGGCGACAAAGTATGGCTATCGGCAAATCAGAAAAAAAGAAGGCTGCATAATCTTTTAAGCTCGTGTAGCTTTTAGATATGGATATCCTGAGCTCACTCCTTTCACAAAAAGTCTCGGTCCAACCCGACAAACAAAGCGATTTTGAACGAGTCTTTTGGTTTGTCAAATTGATGAAGTGGATGCAGCGTCCCCGAAGTTTAGACGAAAAAAATACCAAAAGCGAGACCGTCTACACCGTTCGCATTAAATATTTATTAATGGTTTTAAATAATAATCCGGAGCTCAAGGAAAACTTCATCACCATTATTCGTTTGTTGCTAATAAAAATTTCTTCGCCGGCCCAGCTTACGCAATCGGGGCTTCCGGAATCTTCCAGCTTTATTCAAGATTTTATTATTCGCTTGCAAGAGAAAATTATACCGAAAAAACAACTCTCCGAAGATCTTTCTACATTAATTTATGAAATATTTCCTGACGAAGAGGAAAGTCTTTATTTGGATTTTATCGAAGCCGATGTGTTAAGTGAACTTCTCAGTTTTTTCCAAACTGACGAAGTGCTTATTCAAAAATTAAAATTAGATATTCTGACGTCGTGTTACATCCTCAGTCATGAAGTGCTTAACCATACTTTGATGATTCAGAAAGAACTAGATCTGCTCAGTCATCAACCACAAGATCTGGCGGAATTTCGGCTTGAAGGGCTCCTTCGTCAAAAACAAATTCTGCAGCTCAAAACCATGACTGAAACCGAACTTATCGAAGTCGAAACCATCGATAAACACATGGAATCACTATTTGGACAAATGAAAGATCGTGGAGTGAAAATTGAATTGGTTTATTTATTTCAAATTCAAAAACGTAAATTAAATCGATTACGAACTTTGCTTCAATTTTTATGTAACGATATTCCTACGGCGTTAACTTTTCGCTATTTTATTTCTCAGTTGGTATTAGAAACCCAGCATCAAAAAAGCTTAAAATCTTTTTTCTCGGAAAATCTGACTTTGTTAACTGACCGTATTGTGCAGACTCACTCACATATCGGCGAACATTACGTCACGTTCACCTGGTCTGAGTTCCATCAAATGTTTCGCCATGCTTTAGGTGGTGGCGCAGTTACGGGATTCACCGTCATCGTTAAACACATGATATCAGATTTGAAACTTGTAGGTTTTATCAAAGGCTTGGCGGACAGTTTAAATTATTCCACCAGCTTTTTACTGATTCAAATGCTGGGATGGACACTGGCCACCAAGCAACCTTCGATGACAGCACCCTTTATCGCGTCCGCTTTACAAACATCGACGACCGAAGCCCGTAGATCCATTATCGCGTTACTTCGGACACAGTTTATTGCGGTGCTGGGAAATTTAACCATGGTTTTTCCAGTTTGTTTTTTATTTTCATGGTTCTGCTTACAAACAGGACGGCCATTTATATCTGAACATGAATCCTTAGAAATGTTTCGCTCGACAAATATTTTGGGGCCGTCTGCGCTCTACGCCGCCTTTACCGGAATATTATTATTTTCAGCCAGTCTGATTGCCGGTTGGTTTGAAAATTGGATTTTAGTGAATCGGATTGATAAGCGTATCAAATATAATGATCGTCTTCATAAATATTTTGGCCAAACGCGTGTTCAAAAATTTTCTGAATTCTTAAAAGAAAAATCTAATCCTTTGGCCGCTAACGTTTCGCTGGGATTTTTGCTGGGGTTCGTTCCGCAAATTATGAAGTTTTTGAATATTCCATTAGAAACTCGCCACGTTACTTTAGCCACCGGTGGATTTGCTGCAGCTTTACCTGGAGCGCTACAAGCTGGGGTAGCCAATACAGAAATTTTTAATTCGGCTTCGGGAATTTTAGTCATCGGATTTCTGAACATCACCGTCAGTTTCGCCATCGCCTTTTTACTGGCGTCGATTTCATCGAAGGTCAAATTTAGATCATTTCTGCGATTATTAAAATGGAGCATTCACTTTATTTTAACTAAACCATGGTTGCTGCTGGTCCCCGAGAAAACCAAGCCTGGCGCGGGTTAAAGCCCGACTCGACGATCGACGAAATCTCAACTTTTATGTCGCGGTCCAGTTCACAGGCCGCAATTTGATGGTTAATCTAAATTCTACAAAAACAAAAAAATGAGTTTTATTTTAAACCTCATTTGTTTTTTATCGTTTATTTTAATTATCGAGGTTCTTATGACTAGAAAAGATTTTACTATTTTATTTTCCGTTTTTGCTTTAACCGGAAGTGGCATTTACACCATGGCACGGCAATCAAGTTCGATTCCGGTAACCACCACCCACGAAGCTCGAACTCGAGCCGAAAAAGAGTTTAAAAAATCGAATACCTATTCAAAAGTTCAAATTCTAAAAATTGAACAATTAGATTCACTGAATTCGCTGGGGGCTGGATGGTTGGTTTATCACTCGGATCAAGTTCACAAAAATAAACCACTTTTTATTGGCACGGATGGTTCGATGGAATATGTAAACGATGAAGATATTAAAAAACTTAATCGCGAGATTTCATCGATTTACTAAAAAATTACGCAAGTAATTTTTTCCATTCGGGATGTCGCTGCACATAAGTCACCACAAATGGACAAATCGGAATTAATTTCAATTCTCTAGACTCAATATTTTTCAAAACTGCCAGCACCAATGCGGAGGCAATTCCTTGGCCTTCAAGCGCTTTCGGCACGCCAACATGCGAAAGCGAAATTTCATTCCCACTGATGTGGTAATCCGCCACCGCCACTTGATCTTGGATGTGAAATTCGAAGCGATTTTTTTCAACGTTATCTATAAGGGTATAATTTTTTTCAGTCATTTTTATTCCTTTGTTATTTCTCAACAATTTATTTTTCGATAATGGCTGCCACACCCATACCGCCGGCGGTACAAATACTAATAAGAATTCGACCTGAACCCTTTTGTTTTAAAATTTTAGCTGCGGTGGCTACGATTCGACCACCGGTGGCCGAAAACGGGTGACCTAATGCAAGACTTCCACCTTTTATATTCATCTTCGTGCGATCAATCGATCCCATCGGAAAGCTTCGCCCTAGAATATTTTTACAGTATTCAGCCGATTCCCAGGCTTTTAAATTACAAAGGACTTGTCCCGCAAAAGCTTCATGAATTTCGTAATAATCAAAATCTTGCAGACTTAAATTATTTCGTTGTAACAATTTTGAAACAGCCAAAGTCGGCGCCATCAACAGTCCGGCACCCTTTACAAAATCAACTGCGGCCACTTCGCAATCTTTAAAATAAGCCATGACTTCTTGATTATTTTTTTGCGCCCATTCTTCCGAACTAAGTAACACAATTGAAGCCCCGTCGGTTAAAGGCGTGGAATTTCCGGCCGTCAAAGTTCCCGAGGCTGATTTATCAAAAGCGGGTTTTAACTTTAATAACTTTTCTAAGGTGGTATCTTTACGAGTAATCGTATCGCGTTTTAAACCTTGGTATTCCATGATTAAATCATCATGAAATCCTTCATCGTAAGCTTTGGCCGCATTTTGATGAGAGCGTAAAGCCAATAGGTCTTGATCTTCACGTGAAATTTTCCATTCCTTCACCATCAGTTCGGTGTGTTCTCCCATCGATTTTCCGGTGCGAGGCTCCATCACGCCGGGAATTTGCGGTTTTAAGAAACTCAATTTGAAATTAAATAATATTTTTATTTTATCACCGAAGCTTTTGGCATTTTGAAAACGAATGAGCCAATGAGTAAATGGTTTCGGTAAAATTAAGGGCATATCTGAATTGGTATCCGTTCCTCCGCCAAGACCGGCTTCGATTTGTCCGGTCGCAATTTTAAGCGCAATAATATTTGCGGCTTCTAACCCGGTGCCGCAGGCGCGCTGAATATTCAGACCTGGAGTATTATGATCCAAGGCGCTGCCTAAAACGACTTCACGAGATAAATTCCAATCAAAAGGGTGATTCATAACCGCTCCGGCAATCACATCACCTAATAATTTTCCCTGAAGTTTTTTTCGTTTCACGAGTTCATTTACGGTGGCCCCGAGCATGTCTTGATTTGATTGACCTAAATAATTCGTTTGTGATTTCACAAACGGTGTGCGAACTCCGCCTAAAATAGCAACTTTTCTGGGAAAACTCATAACGACCTCGTTAATTGATACATACACGGTGATTTTATTGTAAGTAATCGTTTAACTCAATTTAATGTAAATTCCAAAGCCTATAAATAACAGACTGGCAAAACGATGCACCCACTTCATCGAAATCTTATCGGTGAATTTATGACCCAGGAATACGGCTAGGCCATCAGCACAAAGCATGGCTAAAGTCGTTCCGAAAGTAACCGCTAAGGGCGCGGCAAACTGTGCTGCAAGAGCTACCGTAGCTAATTGGGTTTTATCGCCCATTTCGGCAAAAAAGAAAGCCACCGTCGTAGTCAGAAAGGGTCCCCACTTATTATTTTCACGTACTTCTTCATCTTTATCGGGAATCAACATCCATAACCCGAAACCAATAAAGGATAAGCACAAAATCCATTTTAAAGTTTCAGGTCGAAAGTAATTCATAAAATAAGATCCGGCATATGAGGCCAGGGCATGGTTTAAAATCGTCGCCACTAATATTCCCGCCATAATCGGCCAGGGCTTTTTAAAGCGTGCGGTCAGGACTAATGCCAGCAACTGGGTTTTGTCTCCCATTTCACTGATAAAGACTAATACGAATGAATTTAATATGGCTTGCATGGTGATCTCACTTTCTTGTTCAGTATTTCTGAAGTTTGAACTGTGAGGCCATTTTTTTAAAATGAGACAGCACAGTTATGAGTTTTAAAACTCATCTCCAGTGCTAGTCTCGTTGATAAGATCAAATCTTATGGTTGTACCGGGCTTTATAACCAGTATGTCGATACAACGTCTGCATCATGAATGCAGATAACTACTCCCTAACTTTGATAAATTTAACATTTTTTGAATTAAAGTCT
>JACMMZ010000150.1 GCA_014378775.1 Pseudobdellovibrionaceae bacterium | reverse complement strand
CGTTAGATAATGTGATTACTCCTGTTCTTCCCGCAACGGTTGTCACAGGAGCCGTCGGTAATGCGACCGGAACATATTGTGTTCCATTATATTGTAAAACTTGATTTGTCGCGGGAGCAGTTGCCGAAACCGCAACGCCGTTAATTTTTGTAAATCGAGCATCATCTCCAGCAGCCACTGTGCTGATCGCTGTTCCCACATTTAAAATTGCTGCTCCGCCTAATCCCGAAATATCCAAGTTAGATAAAGTAATTGCGCCTGTTCTTCCCGCCACCGTTGTCACAGGAGCAGTCGGCAATGCGACCGGCACATACTGTGTTCCATCATATTTTAAAACTTGATTTGTCCCGGGAGCAGTTGCCGAAACCGCAACGCCGTTAATTTTTGTAAATCGAGCATCATTACCAGAAGCCACTGTGCCTACTGTTGATCCCACACCTAATAGAGCCGCGGAACCAAGTCCTGAAACATCGGACGTTGATAAAGTGATGGCTCCCGTACGGCCAGCCACGCTAGAAACCGCTCCGCCACCGCTGGCTGGCATACACGTTACGGCACCAGTAGCTGAAACGGAACTTACAAATTCTCCGGCGGCACATGATGCAGGCCATGCCGTTGCAGATTTGAGAACGAAGTCACTGACAGATTTTCCATCTAATGTTTCTGAATTAACTGCGTAGCCAGAAGACCGCAAACTAAAATCAGCTAAGATATTATCTGCTCCGCTGGCAAAATAAATTCTGACGATTCGAGTATCATTTGGCGTTGGAAAATAAGTCGTCAAAGCTGTTGGATTGTTTCCGCTGTCTACACACACTAATCCTGAACGATTAACCGAGTTATCGAAGACCGCTTTAAACGTTGTTCCGACGGGATGCGCCCCTTGCGTAATTCCACTTCCGATGACTAAACCTAGATACCCGTTCACAATGTTTTCACTAGGGTGATTTTCTTCCCAAAGAACGCAACCGTTCGGACTTAAGACTCTGACATTTACTGAAGCACCAGCTTGATTCATCTGCGCGCCACTCAACGTATATTTGATCTTCGCTTGAAATTTTATTCCCTTGTTCGACTGAGCTTCAGCTGAGTTAGCTAAAAGAACAAAACCCAAAAGGCCGATGATAAACTTATTCATTAAAAACTCCTTCAATGGTCACTGATCCACTGACTTTTTTTTCTGCGATTTCAGCTGTTGTTCCAGATAGTTCATAACTGCCTGAGATGACATTTTCGTTTGAATAAATTTCCGACGCATCAATCGCCGTGGTATTACTGACGGAAGGCGCGAACCCGTTGTCGGGCCTTTGGCACGAAGATATAAGGGCTAATAGGGCCAGGATCGATATCAATTTTAATTTTTTTTGCGTCTTAATATAATACATAGCTACATGATATATCGGCTAATTTAAAAAAACACTTTAATGTTAAGTGTGCATAAATACCCGCAACTATTTTGTATTCTAAAGAATGTTTCTCGAATCTGTTTTAACCAATTTCTGTTGAATTTAAGGCGGAATACGAATCATTCTGATAATCTTCAAACTCCACTCGACCAAAGTCTATTACTTAGATATTGGTTCTGCCTCTTCACTGAGTTTATTTAATTCCATCTCTAAGGGATTCGCTAAATTCGGGTCCATGCCTTCAGCCGTTCGCGCACCTTTTTGACGGCGCACATTTTCAAGATACTTTCGGTAATTCGTTTTTGTTTTTGTTTCTCGGTCTCCATCCGCAATCGCATCTTTAACAAATGATTCAAAAACCGGCTTGCTCAAATCAGCATCGTCGGCGCGCGCATTACTTTTTTCCAAAGTCGTGCTTTTTTTACTTTCAGTGGCGGTATTTTCTTTAGCCTTGATGCTGATGCGGATGAATCCAATGAGCTTTTCAAGATTAAATTCACCTTTTTTATCTTTTACATTAATCGAACCTGAAGCCTTATTCGAAGCGTGCTCGAAAGTCGCAGCGATTTTATTTTTAACGAGGTCAAGACGAGCCTGCGCCACTTTTTCAGCTTTAACCTGATCTTGGCTTTCGATCGCTTGTATAAACAGCGCTGACACAATTTTAACTTCTGATTCTTTCAATCCCGCCGTGATTGCCGTTACCTTTTCGAGAACTGAAATAAATTCAGCTTTCGGTTTCGCCGTTCCCCGTTCAAATAACGACGTATCAGGTATATCGAAGTCAATTCCGTCTTGGGAAATCGTCACGTTCTTAGCAATGTCCGTTAATTTATCCGCCATGAATGCGGCCACCACTTTAGGCGAACCCAAATCCATTACATTCGGAGTTTTATCTGCCGGCTCGAAAAAACTTTGAATTGCTTTCATCGGCTCGTTGACAAAATCTAAAAATAATTTTTCTAAAGTGACTTCGGCACCAAAGTTTTCATAATTGTATTCGATCATCGAAGGGGTTGAAAAATAATCGGAGATCGATTTTTTCGTTTCTTCGTTTTGACCAAGTAGCCACATGACCAAGAAAAAAGCCATCATCGCGGTCATAAAATCGGCCAAAGCAACTTTCCATGATCCACCATGGTGTCCGCCGCCCTGAACGATAATTTTCTTGATCACGATCGTTTGCTTTTTACTTGCCACTTGTTATTCCTCTATCACGTTAAGCTGCAGTTGCCTTTTTAATTTCTTTTGTTGCTTTATCTAACTCATCAAAAGTCGGACGCTCTTCCGGTGTAATCGATCGACGTGCGTACTCGATACAAACCAATGCCGGCGATCCACGTTGCAAGGCCACAATGGCGGCTTTTATACATTTGAGGTAACGACCTTCAGCATCGATATCCGCCGCCATTTTTGTGGCTGTGGGCCCGATGAAACCGTAGGCTCCAAAAACTCCGAGCATCGTTCCGACTAAAGCGCCGGCCACTAAGCCCCCGATTTTTTCTACACCTTCAGTTAAGTGTGCCATCGTTTTAACAATACCTAAAACTGCTGCCACGATTCCTAGTCCCGGAAAACCATCCGCCGCCATCTGTACGGCGTGCTGAGCCATATGTTCTTCGGCATGAATAGCTTGTATATCTCCGTCTAATAAGTCGTCGACATCATAAGGAGACAAATCCGCTGATAGGGTCATTTTCATCGTGTCACAAATAAAAGCCACGGCGTGATGATGTTTGTTCACCGAAGGATACGCTTTAAAAATATCGCTCTGATCTGGATTTTCAATGTGCTTTTCGATCCCCTGAGGACCTTCTTTTCTGAAAACTTGAAATAATTGAAACATCATCTGCAAGAGTTCAAGGTAATCCTTTTTTTGAGGACCCTTTGATGTCATGGCTTTCAAAGCCAATTTAAAACCTGATTTGACAGTCTTCATGGGATTTCCGATGATGTAGGCGCCAAGCGCTGCACCACCGATAATCATCAGTTCGAGCGGAGCTGATTTTAAAATAACTGACATATGACCGCCAGCTAAAATAAACCCTCCGAAAACCATCACGAAAACAACTATGATACCTAAAAAACCCATCTGAACCTCTTTTTAGTTATCTTGTATTCGGTCGATTCCCGGCTGAAATTAAGACATGTTTCGCGAATCTAGCTCATTGTCTAGGAATAGACTCCCGGTTTGAACGATGGTAAGATTTATTTATGAAATGCATTTCCTCTTTTTTCTCCTCACTCTTGATCACGATGAGTCTTGTCACAGTTTCTACGGCTTTCGCCCAGGCTCAGGAAGTGCTGTTTAACCTTGAATCAAATTCTATTAAGTTAGCCCCAGGTCGAGTTGAGACTTTGAAAATAAAAATGATTTTACCAAAAGGGTTTCACGCCTATTCGGATAAATTTAAAATCACGCAGATTTCTGCTCCGGACTTTGAAATGGGCCAAGTGATAGTTCTCAACGAAGTGGATTTTTTCGATAAGTTCACGAAAAAAAATCGCAAAGGCTTGGCCGAAACTGGGATGATCGCAGTTCAGATCGAAGCACCGATTGATTTTAATAACACGCTCAAGAAATTTCATTTTAATTTAACTTACCAAATCTGCAGCGAAAAAGTTTGCTACCTGCCTCAGACCCAAACTCTCAAGGTCAACATCGAAATAACGCCCAAAGCCGCATCACAATCACCGAAGATTTCGGTCGAAGTACCGACTCCAAAAGTAGGCGATGCCAGTTTGATTGATCGTCTTCAATCGGCCTTATCGGAAAATGTTTTTTATGCTTTTTTAATCGCTTTCTTGGCCGGCGTCCTGACCAGTTTTACACCTTGTATTTTTCCCATGATTCCAATTACCATTTCGATTCTTGGTCACGATGCCGAAAAAAATTCGCGCGCTGAAAATTTACTGCGCTCGATTCTTTATGTCTTAGGTATTGCTTTTACGTATTCTTTGCTAGGGGTGCTCGCGGCTTTAACCGGAAATTTATTTGGTAATGCTTTATCTAATAAATATGTTTTGATCGGTATGGTGCTTTTATTTTTTACTATGGCGCTCAGTATGTGGGGCTTATTCGAATTACAAGTTCCCGCTTTCATCCGAAATAAATTAGGCGTAGGTCAAACCCGGCAGGGCTATTTCGGGGTTTTTCTGATGGGACTTTTCGCCGGTATCGTGGCTAGTCCCTGTGTGGGCCCCGTGCTGGTTTCTATCCTAAGTTATGTCTCAACCACCAAAGATGCGGCACTGGGTTTCGGTTTATTATTTACCTACGCCATCGGTTTAGGACTCATTTTTATTGCCATTGGACTTTTCGGCCAGTTTCTTTCACTGTTGCCTCGATCCGGCGCTTGGATGAACAAGATCAAATTTGTTCTGGGATTACTCATGTTACTGACTGGAATTTATTATCTTCGCCTGGCTTTTCCCTCTTCGGATAATATAAAATCTACACTGTGGACGACTTACAGCGAAGACCTCTTAGCCGAGGCTCAAAAACAAAAAATTCCAGTTATGATCGATTTTAGAGCCGATTGGTGCATGGCCTGCCTTGAGATGGAAGAAAAGACCTTCTCACGAAAAGAATTTGAAATCGCCTCCAAAGCTTTTAAGCTTTTGAAGGTCGACGCTACCGAGGAAACTCCAGCGGTCGAAAAGATCCTTCAAAAATTTCAAGTCAAAGGCTTGCCAACAATGATTTTTGTGAATAGAAATGGAGACGTTTTGAACCACTTAACATTCACGCAATTTCTTGAATGGCCTGCTCTTGAACCGAAGATGATTGAGGCCTCTCAGAAATAGAGACTCGAGATATTCATGATCGAAAAAAAAACCGCCACCGAAATACGTCTCAACAAGCTTTTAGCTGAACGCGGTCTCACGTCACGCCGTGGCGCGGACAAAATGATTGCTGAAGGATTTGTCACCGTAAACGGAAAAAAAGTTTACGAGTTAGGAATCAAAGTAAATCCTCATGCGGACGCCATTGTCGTCGACGGCGTCCCATTACGCGGTAAAAATCAAAATTTATATATCATGTTCCATAAACCCAAAAACGTAATTACCTCAATGTCTGATCCTTTGGGACGTACCACCGTCGCTGATTACATGACGGCAGTTCCGGGACGCGTGTTCCCGATCGGTCGTCTTGATTGGGACAGTGAAGGCTTAATTATCATGACCAACGACGGAGAATTCGCCAATCGAGTGATGCATCCAAAATCAGAAGTCACAAAAACTTACCATGTTAAATTAGAGGGCCAACCTCGTCCGGATCAAATCGAAAAACTTTACAAAGGTGTTTCAATTCCTGGGGGCGGAAAAGTGAAAGCTAAATTAGTTGAAAAAATTAAAATGGCGAAATCACGTGAACAAAAAACTTCAGACAAATATGACTGGTATAAAATCATCATAACTGAAGGTAAAAATCATCAAGTTCGTGAGATGTTCAAAAAAATAGGCTTCGACGTGATCAAATTACAGCGTGTGGCGATCGGTAAATTAAAATTAGGTCAATTAGAACGCGGAGAACTCGTTTATCTGAACGACGCGGCGGTCGAACGCATTTTCATTCAGGATCTACCAAACGATACTTACATTAAAAAAGCAGATCGCAAAATTAACGATGAAAATCAGGTCGAAGCCCGCGATGAAAAACCCGTAAAACGTTTAAATCCACGTATTGAAAAAGCGGCGGCGGCGAAGAAAATTAAGAAAAAGGAATTAGCTCACGTCACAAAGAAAAACTTCTACCGTGAATTGAATAAAAAAACGGTTACTAAATAAACTTAAAACGGAAGGTTTCTTCATGTTCGCTCGATTCATTTCAATTTCGCTACTACTCATTTCATTTGCGGCTCCTGCCTTGGCGGCCATGGACTGGAAAATTAAAAAAACCGAGTGGTCTGAGGCCGATGAAAAATCCTATTCAGAATTTGTAAGCCTGATCGGACAAGCTGTGGAAAAGCGCGAATGCAGCTCGTTTCAATCTTGTTTAAAACATAAAAATAACCCTTACAAAGGTTCTGACTCAGATAGTCTGAAAGTTTATGCGGACTGTGCTAAATTATCCTATGTGATGCGGGGTTATTTCGCTTGGAAAAATGGTCTTCCTTTTTCCGTTGCTAATGCGGTCGACCGCAGAAACGTTCTCGGAAATACCGGCAATCTTCGGTACACGCTTTTCGGTAATGTCGTCACGTCTCGTTTGAATTTTTTGCCAACAAGAAATGGTTCATCTTGGAAATTTGCCGATGCCATTTCCACTTTAAATGTGATTATTCCGGATGCTACTTTCTCGGCAAATTTTCGTGTTTATTTTGAAAACAGTGATAGCGATACTTTGTTCACTGATTTTTATCCTGTGACAGTTGACCGTGAGGCCATACGCCCAGGAACAAATATTTACGATCCCAACGGACATGTGGCTATTGTTTACAAAGTAACTGCCGACGGTAAAATTTATTTTATCGACGCTCATCCTGATAACAGCCTCACGTCGGGTTTGTTCGGAACTAAATTTGTTCGAAGTAATCCCTATCAAGGAGCTGGTTTTAAGAATTTTCGTCCGCTTAAGTTAATCGGCGCCACTTTTGATGCGACCTTAGGATCCTACGTCGGCGGCCAAATCAGACCGACAAAAAATTCGGAACTCAAAAAATTTGATATCGTTCAATTCTTCGGAACCGATCGCCAACCATTAGCGGACTGGCGAAAAGGTGCGTTCATGATCGGGGGACAAAAATACGATTACTATGATTATCTCCGCAATGAACTTTCAGTCGGTAATCTGCGGTTGAATCCCGTGAACGAAATTAAATCGTTAGCTTCCGACATCTGCCAAACCATTCAAGATCGCGTCGTTGCAGTTAACGGAGCCATCAAGGTCGGATTACAAAATAATTCTCACCCTGATCGCTTACCAGAAAATATTTATGGAACTTCAGGCGAATGGGAAGAGTACTCAACCCCATCGCGTGACGCGCGTTTAAAAACAACTATGGTGGAATTACGCGAATTGGCCGTGACTTTATTTGCCAAATTTAATGCGCACGATCCACAGCTAGATTACGTGGGATCCGATATTAAAGGCGATATGTTAGAAGCCTACAAAAGCGTTTCGAACTCTTGTAATATTTCTTATACAAAAACCGATGGCCAAGCCGTACTCATGACTTTAGATGAAGTTCGCTCTCGTATTTTTGATATGAGCTTTGATCCTTACCACTGTGTCGAACTTCGTTGGGGAGCTAAAAATTCAAGTGAATTAACCAGTTGTAAAGACGGCGCCAACAAAAAAGATTGGTATGCGGCCGAACGCGTTCTGCGTAATCAGATTGAGCGTCGTTACGATCTCAAAATGAATCTGTCCTTACCCGAGCTTCAGCTTAATAAACTCGGGCTTGGAGTTCAAATTCCCCCCAACGTGAATATAATCGAGTTCCTGACGAATTAATTTTAAAAACCTAGACCTTGGTCTATCAACTCTAGACCCAGACTAGCCGATAGACCATGTATGGAAAAACTAAAAAAATTCATCGTCACTGTTACCCTGGTTCACTTCTCTCAAGATTTGTTTTCAGCTCCGCTGGAAATTGTCGATGTGAAAAGAAATATTCCCCTAGCGGAAACTGAACCTGTCTATAAAGATTTTTATATTAAAGTTTCCAATTCATCTGATCTCAAAAAAAACCAAGTTGTAAAAGCCAGTCGTAAAATTATCGTCAAAGACGCGTCCATGAAAGCCGTTGGAGATTTTATGACAACGGTGGGACTTCTTAAAATTGTTCAAGTCTCCGATACAATTGCGGTAGCCCGTGAATTCAAATTACTGCCTCGCGATAACGAAGCTATGGTTGATCAGATCGGTATTATGGTGGGTGATGAGATCGACACCACCGACAGCTTCACGGACAAAACTCAACCCGTTAAAACCAGTGCTGCTAAGATTGAAGTTCCTACAGAAAAAACTGCAGCAGCTGTTACCACCGAAGATATATAATGATTAATTGACCTTGGTCTGGCATATACAAGGTCATGACAACTACCCCAGAAAGCTCTGCTAACCCCACTTATTTTAAGGTTCGTTTGTCACATGTACCGCGCGTGCAAGAGGCTGATGTCACCGATCTTTGTTTTGATCATCAGGCCTTGGGCCTTAGCGAAGTTCTCGGTTTCACCCAACCCGATTTGACTTACGAACCATCACTGAGACCGCGGTCGATGTTAGAACTCGAAGTTTTTTTCGAAAAAACGCCAGAACAAAGTTTTTTTGATGACATGAAAAATTTCAATTCGATGATTCAAGTTCGAACTTCCGAAGAAGAATCTAAAGATTGGCTCGAAGAATGGAAAAAAGGTTTCGTACCCTTCAAACTTGTGGGACCTGTTTGGGTGGTTCCGTCGTGGATTGAAAAACCGAGCGATGTGGAAATTGAAATTAAAATTGATCCTGGTATGGCTTTTGGAACTGGAACTCACGCCACCACCAAGATGGCTTCTTATTTTATTTATAAATTAGCGACTGAAAATAAAGATTCAGTTGGTGACTGGGCCGTTCTCGATGTGGGAACTGGAACCGCGATCTTAGCGGTCTTGGCTGAGCATTGCGGTTATGGGTTTGTCACTGGAGTTGAAATCGATGCGGAAGCTCGCCGTAAAGCGCGTGAAAACTGTGAATTAAATAAAACGAAGACAATTGAAATCACCGACAAGCCACTAGACGAAATAAAAGATCAGTATGATGTGGTGGTGGCTAACATCATTGATGGCATTTTAATTCGCCTCAAAAAAGATTTGCTCAAAGTATTAAAACCCGGCGGTCATTTATTTTTAACCGGGATTTTGCAAGAACGAGATAATCATTTCTTTGATCATTTTATCGAAGCTTCTCCGGAAATCAAAGTTGTTCGCCGTATTCAAAAAGACGAATGGGTTGGCTACTGGGTCCAAAAGGTTCATTAACCATGCGTAGATACTGGATTGAAAAAAAACAAATTCAAACCAACATCGTTCATTTTTCCCATGAACAATTTCATCATATCTTTGATGTTTGTCGCCAAGGTACCGGAAACCATTTTGAAGTGATCACCGAAGATTCCAAAGCCTATCTAGTTCAAGTCACGGAAGTTTTAAAAAAATCAGCACAGGCCACCATCATTGAAGAGCGTGAAATAAAAAAGCTCGAAACGCCCCACATTCATCTACTTATTTCACTTCCTCGCTACAACGTTTTTGACTCAACCGTCGAGCGTTGTGTCGAGCTTGGCGTCAGCAGCATCACGCCATTTGTTTCTGACTACAGCTTCATCCGTAAAGAAAAAGAATTACCGGAAGGTAAGTTTGAACGATGGAATAAAATCGTAGTTTCCGCCACTCAACAATCCGGCCGCGGTGAGCTGATGAAGATTCATGAGCTCACGTCATTTGCCAATGCACTTGAAAGTATTAACCTGAATGAAAAGAATTGGTGTCTATTAGCTTATGAGGGCAAAACTCAGGTTCCTTTAGGGATCGAAATCAGCCGATTGAAAGAAAAAAATGCTGGTTTACCGGACAATCTTTTTATTCTGGTTGGTTCTGAGGGCGGATTTTCCGTTCAAGAGATAGCTCAAATCCAACTCCTAGGCCTTAATCCAGTGACTTTAGGCCAACAGATTCTTCGGGTCGAAACGGCTTGCCTGACTTTAGTCTCCGTCCTAAAATATGAATTCGGATTGATGAAATAAACGGGGGCTTCATGAAAAATTTTGATAGTGATGTAATGGATGAATTCGAATTCAAACCGCTAACGGCTGGATTAGGTTTTCACAAAAAAAATGAAATAAAAGTCACATTCACAAATCCAAACTCAAATTTTCAGCCTCAGATTAATGTACCGATGATCGAAGATGATTCTATATTAAAAGCTCAATCGGCCGTGAACGAAATTCTCAAAAATTTAAATCACAAAAAACAGCTCGAAAGTTTACAAAAAACAAAATATAAATTTGAATGGAAAAGCACCGCGCCGTCTATGGCGGCTGCAACTTTAGACACCATGTTCGTTGCCGCTTTGTTTTTAGTTTGTATGATCTGCATGCTAACCATCACCAAAATTGATTTATTAGCCAATTTATCAAATCCCGGAGAAAATTCCGCTATTTTTGTAGCGACCGGAGCTTTAATGCTCATGGTTTCTTTCGTGTACATGACTTTGTTTAGAACCTACATGGGCTTCACTCCGGGCGAATGGGCGTTCGATCAACGCTGTGGTAAAGAAATCGATCAGGCCTCATCAAATTACGTTCCTAAAGTCATCTTAAGATCTTTACTCGTCAGCCTGACCGGTTTTATTCCGTTGACGATCATATCTTTATTTTTAAAATTTGATTTAGCCGGAACACTGATTAATCTGCCGTTGCAAAAACGCGCATCGTAAAATGAAAATCCTGAATGATAACTTATCTGAAGTTATTCAATCTTATCGACGCCAGAACAAAAAAATCGTTTTCACCAATGGCTGTTTTGATCTGTTGCACATCGGCCATATCCGGTATCTTGAAGAAGCTGCTGCCTTGGGTGACGTGTTGATCGTGGGAATTAATTCAGACAGCTCGGTAAAAAAAATCAAAGGCCCAACCCGCCCCATACAAAATGAAAATGACCGCGCCGAAATTCTGGCTTCGCTGAAAGCGGTCGATCACACCGTTATTTTTACCGAAGATACGCCTTATAATCTGATCTCTCGGGTTTTGCCCGATATTTTGGTCAAGGGCGGAGACTGGACAATCGATCAAATTGTGGGGTCTGATTTGGTTTTAGCTAACAACGGACAGGTAAAATCTTTATTATTTATTGATGGAAAGTCGACCTCAAAAATTATCGAAAAAAGTAAAACCTAAGGAGCTCCATTGATGATCCAGCCGAACACAACCTTCAAAAGCTTTTCCGATTTTTATCCATTTTATATTAGTGAACACAGCAACAAAACCAGTAAGATCGTTCATTTCATTGGTACGGCTGGTATTTTTATTTTATTAGCGGCTACGTTAATTACCAAAAATTTGAATTTTCTTTGGTTTATTCCCTTATCGGGATATGGATTTGCTTGGTTGGGACATTTCAAATTTGAAAAAAATAAACCGGCCACATTCAAATATCCATTTTACAGCATGACCGGTGATTTTCTCATGTTTTGGCATTTGTTGACTGGAAAACTTTCATTTGCCGATCAGGCCAAAGTTAAAAATTAGTTACTAGCTACGTACTGTGGATCATCAATCAAAGTGATATTTTGGTTCGCCAAATTCACAATGTCTTGATCAGGTGAACCCGCTAATTGAATCAAAACCGGTAAGAACGTCAGGTAGTTGGTTAAAGATAATTGATTAACTGTATCACGCACATTACGTGGATCAACTAATCCTGAAACTTCACCGGATTTGACACTCGTTACACCGGATTTAATCAATGTTAAGGTTCTCAACACAACTTGTTTATCTTTTCCTACTAAACTTTGCTTTAAAACACTTAAATTAGCTGTTTGGTTATAAGCCATTAGCGACTGTTCTAAGTAAACTGAGTAGTTAGAGCTAACGTTACCTTCTAATTTAACTAACTGAACGTAGCTTGAATAAGAAGGGACTGATCTTAAAGCGTATAAAGCAAGTCCCACAATTTTGTCATCTTTACTGTTAATCATTTCCGAAACTAATTTTTGGTAATCTTCTGATGACACTTCACCTTTTTTTAAAGCCGCAACTAACTTGATAATAACTTCTTTATTTTGAGCAGCGAAAATTTCAGATTTCCACGCTTCGAAAGATTTCTTAGCGTTAACCGCAGCATCTACCGGTAAGGCGTTATCAACGACTTTCAACTGATCTTGAATTGGATTTGAATTTAATTTTTCAGACGGCTTTGACGTCGTTGATTGATCTCGAGCTGATTCTACAGAAGCTTTAGATCGTGAAAGAGGTGGTGGGGTTTTACGTGAAGCTGAAGCCTTCTGCGCTATCGCATTTTGCAGCGAAGCTTGAGCGGCCGGTGTAATGGCTTTCTTGGTTTTGTCCGTTACTTTTTTAAGGTCATTTTTTTGAGCTGCGGCCTTTTTGATTTGTAACGCTTTGTAATCAACTTCAATTTCACGGTTTTCTAAAGAGTAAAGACTTTCCGGATTTTGCAACTTAGCCATTTCGTAATTGATCTGAGCCGCATCGCTTTTTGCTAACTTAACCGAAGATGTTTTGAAGTGAACTAATCCATAAACTAAAATGCCCGTTGCAATCAAACATACCGACATCAAGATCTTATCGGACTGAGTGTATTGTTTTTGAGTTAAGTTCTTCATGGCATCCTCCGTTTTGTGAAATGCTTCTTACAGCTACTTAAAGCAGGAAGCTCGCCAACGTGGAATTTTCAAATAAAACAGCGTGGTTATAACGGATCTATATTGATACATTCTGGTATGTTTAAGAGAAAGTGACAGTTTGTGTTCACGGTGTTTAAAAGTTTATGCACTTAAAAGTGATGAGTGTCTCAGAACGAGACATGACGCTATTTTTAAAGCTTATTTTGATTTAGTTTAATTGAACGGTCATGCCTTGCGCCAGCAAAGTCGAAACCGCTGCATCAGAGGCCGCTGTACGACTGAGGCCACCGGATATAACTATGCGACCGCCCGTATCCGTTTTACCAGAGGCCAATTGAATCAAAATTCGATCGTAATCAGCTGGCAATAAAATATTCCCAGTCTCGTAATTTCCCATGATGAACTGCTGAACGTTCGCGATGGCTAAATTCAGATCGGGCGTATATTGGCTTTGTTTCAGGCCGATGCTTATCAGATGAGGATATTTAGCGACCAAATCAGCCGTCCCTGCGATAATTTTAACAAGATCATTTGTCGTTCGATTAGCGCCGAAATCAATGGCCTTGATATTAGGAAAAGTAAGAACGCCAAAATTATAATTGGTGAAAAAATTTGAGGTGTAACCCCAGCGCATACCAAAAAATTCTACATTTTGAAAAAATTCACTTAGATTTAAATTGGCGAATGTATTGAATGAAGCTTGCTGCGTGCTGGTAAAATGAATACCTTTAGTATGAATTGGTAAATGGCCACGAAGGTTTGATAGCAAATGTGAAGTCTCTGTTCCAGGAGTTCCGTTGGCATTATCGTTGTAGAGGTAATAATCATTATCGTTGTGATAAACTGTTATGGTTTTATTACTGGCATTCGAATAGGTCTTCGTCATGACATATACGGTGTTATTTAGAGTGAAGGCTGATCCCGGGACATTGTATGTGCCGTTAACGATGTAAGTCTGAATCACGCCCGAAAAAATCTGATAAAAACCTATACTCGGATCAAGCGGAGTTACCGCATCAAATTTCTGTTTAATGCCATCACCGAAATCAACGATACTTCCTTCAGGGAAAGACATACTGTCTAAGTGATCAGCCGCAATATCAAACTGAAAAAATCTCATGGCAGACACTTGCGGAATGACAGGATTAGCAGGATTTGACGGCGTAAAATTAAATTTGGTTGCGATATCGCTGATATCTAGCTGCCCAGCTGCTGCATCGACCGGGTCAGCATTCCACAGATTGACATACTGGTTATCATTTTGTGCTACACCTAAAATAGCACTATTTAAATTAAGCACGGCTACGGGATAGCTACTAACGTTCGAACCCAGGCCATTTTTTAAAGAAACGTTTCCGGGACCATT